>JBLHNW010000005.1:0-25186 GCA_047622205.1 Paraglaciecola sp. | reverse complement strand
GTTAAGCACGTCGACTTTTTGCTCTTCAATTTGCTGTTCAGAAACTGGAAAAAAATGCAACACAGGTGCGCCTTCAAGCTCGCCGGGCAAAATAAATCGACCAGGCTGTAATAGCTTATAGCCATTGTTTTGACATTCTCGAAGGTAGTCAGCGTAGCTCTCGGCGATTTGTTGCAACAGTAGTTCGTCGCCCTTGGCATTGAGATCCAGATCGGCAACTTGAGCGATAAAATTCTCAGCCAGCGTGCTTCGCCCAGGATCAGTTAGTTCATCGTAACAATGCTCGGCCCAGTGGCGATAATCCATATCCATTAAGGGTAAATCTAATAACCATTCTCCCGGATAATCTGTTATATCAAGGGTGAGAGTGGCATCCTCGCTAAAATATCGGCTAAGACCACTTTGCTTACGATAGCGAAAACTCAGTCTCACTTGACTGATACCATTGGTGGAACTGGGCCATTGAGGGGGAACGTGGTTAAGCATAGACATAGCGTCTTCATAGGCGAAACGAGGGATATTTAAATCGGGCTGTGCATCTCTGCGTACCCCTTTCAATCTCGACTCTCTGACCACAGAAAAAAATGGCAGTTCAGCCCCATCATTAGCTTCAAGTAACTGATTGACTAGAGATGTAATAAACGCCGTTTTACCGCTGCCACTTAAGCCTGTTACAGCCAGGTTTACATGTCTGTCTGCCAAACGTGCTCCAGCAAGCTTAATATTTTGCTTGGCTTGCAGAAAAATCGGATGTTGCTCAATCTTAATTTTCATCGCAGCGGTGTCGGTCCCTTAGAGTCTGTGCTTGTCTTATGCAATAACGAAAAACGGCTTGGGCGAACACCCAAGCCGTAAATAATGTACTAAAATTACAATTTCATTTAAAGACTATTTATTTCTCGATTTAATTGAAACTCCGATGATGTCACATAGGTTTCAATTTTCCTTAATCTCGTTTCGTTGCGTTCAAAACGCTGTTTTATATCATGAAAGGCCTGTCTTGGCGGTTCGCCCGCTTGCCAAACTTTCCCTTTGACTTCGACTTTTCCCTCCTCTTGCTCAGAAGAGTTATGCCATCCTTTTCCGGTTGTCGCTCGGCTAGACTTTTGATGCTTGAAAACATCATGCTTGTCAGTAGTTCCCGGTTTCTTATCGAGAATAAACCAGGCTGCGATGTAGGCCACAATTACAAACGGCCCGGCTAGTAAGAAAAAGCCTGTTACAACTAATATTCGTACTAACCACAGCTCCAGACCAAAGTACTCGGCGAGGCCGGCACAAACCCCTGCAATTTTACCTTTATCGGGGTCACGATATAGATCTTTGCGGGTATTCATACTTTACTTCTCCATTGGGGAGCTTCAGCATCCAAAATAGATTCAAGAGTATGAATTCGATCAGCCATTTTTTCAGCTCTATCTGCTAAATCTTGTAAAGAAGCATATTCATCTGCGGATATCCCCTGACTCATCTGCTTTTTACTGCGATAGTGCAGGATAAGCCAAATCGGGGCCACGAAAATCATAAAAAGGATGATTGGCGCTATGATTAATCCAACTATATCTTCCACAATTTATCTCCTTAGACTCGTACTAATGTTATTTCTTTGCTTTAACAGAGCGACTTTGTACTTTCTTTTTCAGAGCAGCCAATTCATCGTTAATTTCGTCATCCGATTCTAAATCGGCAAATTCATCAGACAATGTCTTCTTACCCAAATCATAAGCTTCAACCTGGGATTCCAAATCATCAATTTTTCGCTCGTATTGCTCAAAACGGCCCATCGCAGCGTCTACTTTGCCACTGTCTAGGGTCTTTTTCACCTCCAATCTAGAGCTTACTGTCTTTTGACGCAAGATGATTGCTTTTTGGCGAGTTTTGGCATCTGCCAATTTATCTTGCAATTGACCTACTTCATTCTGAAGCTTACTGATTTGCTCATCAATAACTTTCAATTCTTTAATCAAAGCACTAGCGTGTTCGTCACATTTTTTCTTTTCTTGCAACGCTGACCGAGCCAAATCCTCTCGATCCTTACTAATAGCAAGCTCTGCTTTTGCCTGCCAGTTTTTGCCTTCACTTTGCAACTTGGCAATCTGTGAAGCTATTTCTTTTTTGTTTGCAATGGTCTTGGCTGATGCCGAACGCACTTCAACCAATGTGTCTTCCATTTCCTGAATGATTAAACGAACCATTTTCTCTGGATCTTCGGCTTTATCCAAAATGGAATTAATATTTGAGTTCACTATGTCCGTGAAACGAGAGAAGATACCCATAGTCATTACCTCTTTTAAAAAATATAAATTAAATCATTATTTAACGTTTTTGTTATTATTTACTATTCAATTTGCAGGCCAATTGAGCAATAAGACTAAATCACTGATTTTTAAGAAATAATAATTTACACCAGGCCTTCTGAGATCTACAATAATAATTGTCTACACCATAAAATAGTCGATTAGACCACTTTTTGAGGATATTGATGAGCCGCTTTCGCCAACAGGATAATCTATTAGGACAATCAAATAGCTTTTTGGAGGTGCTTGAGCAAGTTTCGCAAATTGCTCCCCTTAATAAACCTGTATTAGTTATCGGAGAGCGTGGTACGGGAAAAGAATTGATAGCTGCTCGTTTGCACTACCTTTCAAAACGTTGGGAACAAGCCTACTTAAAACTTAATTGCGCAGCATTAAACGAAAACTTATTGGAAAGTGAATTGTTCGGTTATGAAGCAGGAGCCTTTACCGGCGCAGCCAAACGTCGTGAAGGAAGGTTCGAAACGGCTCACAACGGCACTCTATTTTTGGATGAATTATCTAACACTTCAGGGATGGTTCAAGAAAAACTACTTCGCGTAATCGAATACGGCGAATTCGAGCGGGTTGGTGGCTCAAGGAGTGTGAAAGTCGACGTGCGTTTAGTCGCAGCTACCAATGAAGATCTGCCTGCTTTGGCTGAGTCTGGTGAGTTTCGCGCCGATTTATTAGACAGACTTGCGTTTGATGTTATTACTTTACCCCCGTTGCGCGAACGTAGAGACGATATTTTAATGCTGGCTGAAAACTTTGCGATAAACATGGCTCGTGAATTGGAAATGGAATTATTTAGCGGTTTTTCCGAAAAAGCCAAAAGAATACTATTGGAACATCAATGGCCAGGCAATGTACGCGAGCTAAAGAATGTTGTAGAACGCGCGGTATATCGCAGCAACAACCCTGATGTGCCGGTACACAATATTATTTTGGATCCATTTGAATCTATTTATCGTCCAAAAAGCAGAATTAAGACCCTGGATAGAATTGCCTCTGCGGAACCTGTTGTCAGCCAACCTGAAACGTCGGATACAGCGCCAGAAAAAAATTCACGGGAAAACAGCCTTGCCCCAATATATGATTTTCCAGTTGATTTAAAAATATTATCTCAGGACTTTGAGATTGATCTAATCAAACAAGCGCTGGCTGATAGCCAATATAACCAAAAGAAGACTGCAGACAAACTTTCTTTAACCTATCATCAACTTCGTGGCTACCTTAAAAAATACAACTTGCTGGACACTACTGGCGAGGAAATGGAGTAAATCAAAGATGCTATTTCCTGCACAGCAATGGGTTCGAGGAAAAAGTTGTTATGTTATTTTATTATCTGTCTTCATGTTTGCAGGATGCCAGGATTTAGTTAAGGTAGAAAATGATCTAAATGGTATTGTGTATTGTTCAGAGGGCAGTCCTGCGAGCTTTAATCCTCAGTTAGACACTTCGGGCACCACCGTAGATGCGTCTTCCCATCAAATTTACGAGCGCTTATTGAATTTTGATCCCTTAACCGGTGAAGTAGTCTCAGGGTTGGCTACCAGTTGGCGGGTTAGTGATGATGGCTTGACTTATACTTTTCAACTACGAAAAAAGGTCGCCTTTCATACTACTCCATATTTCACGCCAAGCCGAACATTGGACGCTGAAGATATACTTTTTAGTATAAACCGCTGGCGCTTACCGGAACATTCCTTTCATAAGGTGTCCGGCGGGGAATATCCCTACATTAATAGTGTCGGCTTAGACAAACTCATCAAGGATGTAAAACGTCTCAACGGATATCGTGTCGAAATAGTGTTAAATCATCCAGAAAGTTCTTTCTTGGCAAATTTAGCCACCGATTTTGCGATCATTCTATCCGCCGAATATGCCCAGCAACTGGAACAGTTAAATAAAAAAGAATTAATTGATAGTAAGCCAATTGGCACTGGTCCCTATAAACTCGTTAGTTACCGTCAGGATAGTTTTATTCGTTATGTCAGGCATAAAAACCATTGGGGGCCAGAAAATAAAACTGAACAACTGATTTTTGATATAACACCTTCGAGCTCACTAAGACTAGCGAAATTAATGACTGGGGAATGTGATGCTATGGCTTTTCCGGCGCACAGTGAACTTGGCATAATTCGTCAGCGTGTAGATTTACGTCTAGATGAAAAACCGGGTCTTAATGTGGGTTTTTGGGCATTTAATACCTCCAAAGCTCCTTTTGATAATCCCCAAGTTCGAAAAGCTCTCACCATGGCGATTGACCGAAACGCCTTGCTTGAAGCAATATATTTTGGGAGTGCAGTGCCAGCGAGTAATATTATTCCACCTACATCCTGGGCTTACCAAGCTGATTTAAAGACTATTAGTTACAACCCCATTGCGGCAAAGAAGCTTCTTCAGGAAAACGATATTCCTGAAGGCTTTATAATGAATATATGGGCGATGCCCGTTGAACGTTCATACAACCCGAACGCCATGAAAATGGCTGAACTTATCCAACGATATCTTCAGGAAGTTAATATTCAGGTCAACATTGTAAGCTACGAATGGGCAACATTTAGGGAGCGGCTGAAAGAAGGCTCTCATGACTCAGTGTTAATTGGTTGGTCTGCTGATAACGGTGATCCGGATAATTTTTATCGCCCGCTGCTCTCCTGTTCCGCCATCCAGTCAGGCACTAACAGAGCAAGGTGGTGTAATCGAGAATATGACGAGTTTATTGATCAAGCTTTAAAGTTTACTGATCAGGAAGAGCGTGCATATTTTTACGCGAAAGCAAATGAATTGTTAATTGAAAAAATGCCCTTAGTACCTATCGCTCATGCGATCCAATATCAAGCTTATCGTCAGAACTTGAAAGGTTTGGTGATCAACCCTTATGGTGGCATTAGTTTTGGCCTGGCAGAGAAATACTAATGGCCTATTTTTTTCTCAGGAAATTTAATTTACTGATCGTTACTTTGTTTATTCTAAGTCTATTTTCATTTTCTCTGGCTTATTTATTTCCCGGTGACCCACTAACAAATTTGACAGGTGTTCATTCAAGTGACACACAAAACTTCGCGGCCTTGAGCGAACAATTTAATATTCAAGGTGGATATTTTGGGCAGTATCTAGAATATCTCGGGGCACTGTTTAATGGAGACTGGGGGGTGAGTTTTAGCTCCGGTTTGTCCTTATCTAATGAGATCGCTGGAACTCTACCCGCGAGTATTGAATTGAGCGCCTATGCCTTGATTTTTTCTTTCATACTTGGCCTCCCTTTGGGTTTTGCGGCGGCTTTAAGACATCGCAAGAAAACTGACTTCTTTTTACTTACCTTCAGTGCCCTGGGTAACTCAATACCGGTGTTTTGGCTGGCTCTAATCGTTATTTTGTTGTTTTCCTTGCAACTTGGGTGGTTTCCCCTATCTGGTCGTATTAGTCTTTTATTCGATGTTCCACATCAAACCGGCTTTATTCTATTAGACATACTTTTATCTGATTTACCCAATAAAACTGAAGCCTTTTATGATGCATTGCGACATTTAATTCTGCCTACTATATCCATTGCCGTAGTGACCTGTACCATCACCATTCGTATCACCCGCCGCTCAGTGATAGAAACATTAAATAGCGATTTCATTAAGGCAGCTTATGCTCGGGGATTAACATCAAGACAGGTATTACAACACCATGGTATTCGCAATGCGATGATGCCTATTCTACCTATTTTAGCCTTACAATTTACTACCTTGTTAACCAATGCCATGATTGTTGAGACAATATTTTCCTGGCCCGGTATTGGCAATTGGCTCATTCATGCAATTTATCAGCGCGATTACCCTTCAATCCGAGCTGGAATGTTAGCCGTATCGGCGTTGGTAATAATGTTTACAATTTCCATCGATTTACTTATTCAGTTAGTGGACCCAACTCGCAGCAGGCTCGAACGTGTTAAAATTTAATTTATATCAGGAGGAGTTCCACCCCTCTCCGCTGCAATTTACATGGCAGGAATTTAAGGAAAATCACATCGCAGTTGGGGGACTGTTTTGCTTAATGTTTTTCGTTTTAATTGCGCTACTATGCCCACTAATAGCCCCATTTGATCCCTTGGAACAAAATTTGAATTCATTATTAGTTCCTCCTGCCTGGGATTCCAATGGCGGGATAATACATATATTTGGTACAGATGTATTAGGGAGAGATCTGTTATCACGGGTGATTTATGGATGCCGTATGACCTTTGGTATAAGCATACTGTTGGTCCTGGTTGCCACGTTGATCGGTGTAGCATTAGGTGCGATAGCGGGTATGAGTCGTGGTTTGCGGTCCAGTTTTATTAATCATTTACTTGATTCTTTTATGGCCATCCCGACCTTATTGATTGCAATTATTATTATTGCAATTTTAGGTACCGGCATTGTGAATAGTATGTGGGCTATATCTCTGGCGTTAATTCCGCAATTTATCCATCAAACCAGAGATTTTGTGCAGCAAGAAATGAACAAAGAATACGTTATGGCAGCTAAATTGGATGGTGCCAACAAATTTCAACTATTTTTTAATTCTATCTTACCCAACATGTTCGAGATGCTGGTCGTACAGGGCACTTTATCTTTATCTATCGCAATACTTGATATTACTGCTTTAGGCTTCCTCAACCTTGGCGCTCAGGCACCGACGCCAGAATTAGGAGCAATGTTATCTCAAGGAATAGACGTTGCTTATTTAGCCCCTTGGAATATCGCATTGCCAGGAGGTGCTATTTTTTTAATGATGATTTCAATCAACCTGGTAGGTGATGGGTTGCGCTCTGCGCTCAGAAATAGGTTGTTGCGCTAATGAGCTTATTAGACATTAAAAATCTCACCCTGGAAATTGATGTTCAGGGTGGCTGGATCAAGGCCTTAGACAAAATAAATATGGTAATCAGCGAAGGTCAAATTCACGCCTTGGTAGGAGAATCTGGATCTGGAAAGAGCATCATCGTACAAGCGATTGTTGGCGCTATACCTGAAAAGTGGCGGGTAACTGCGGATAGGATGACATGGAAAGGACAGGATTTACTCACTATGGCACCTAGTGAAAGACGAAAAATAATTCGCAACGATATTTCGGTTATTTTTCAGAATCCTTTAAATTCTTTAGACCCCACAGCGACACTTGGCGACCAATTAATGGAAGTTATTCCGCACTCCAGTGTTGAGAAAAGTAAATTCTGGCAACGATCTCGTCAACGCCGGAAAATAGCTCAGCAATTGTTACATAGAGTGGGAATTAAAGACCACGCTTTGTGCATGAAAAGTTATCCACATCAAATAGCAAATGATGTTTGCCAAAAAATAATGATTGCCATTGCGTTGGCCTCCGAGCCTAAGTTAATTATTGCCGATGACCCCACCCGAGGCATGGAGATAACCGCAAAAACACAGGTTCTCAAACTCCTTAGTAGAGTTAATCAAGTTCGCAAGCTGAGTATTCTATTTGTCAGTCATGATCTGCTGGCGATATCCAGTATGGCTAACCACATGACAGTTCTATACTGTGGACAGACCGTCGAAAGTGGCACAATGACTCAATTGCGAAAAAGGCCGCTACATCCTTATACCAAAGCTTTGTTAGATAGCGCCCCGAGTTTCAGTAAGGATTTACCGCCTAAGTCCCTGCTATCCTCTCTAGATGGCACTATCCCTACTCTGCAACATTTACCAATAGGATGCAGACTCGGGCCTCGCTGCCCAAGAGCGCGAAAAGAGTGTGTAAAAGTTCCCGAACCACGGCGTATTCATGAACATTTCTATAGTTGTCATTTCCCCTTGCACCGAGACACAAAATGAGCGATTTACTGTCGGTAGAAAATTTGACTTTTGAAACTAATAAAAATCAAAAATGGTTTAAGAAAAAAAATCAATTCCATCTTGGACCGATAAATCTAAACATAAAGTCAGGGGAAACCTTGGCAATTGTGGGTGCCAACGGCTCAGGTAAATCATTGCTAGCGAAACTATTAGTAGGACTTGAGAAACCGAGTGGTGGAGCAATTTACCTGAATGGACAAAAACTCCAACAATATAATTTAAAGCAAAGAAGCTTAAACGTTAGGATGATTTTCCAGAACAGTAATGAGTCTCTCAATCCGGCTCTTACGCTTGGGTCGATACTGGAAGAACCTCTGAGGTTAAATACCGATTTAAACTCACACCAAAGAATCGCCAAAATAGAACAAACCTTGGTACAGGTAGGTTTAATGCAAGATCATCAATTTTTTTATCAACATATGTTATCTGATGGACAAAGGCAAAGGGTGGCACTCGCCCGCGCTCTTATCCTCAATCCTCAAGTACTTGTCGCCGATGAGCCCTTTGCCGCACTTGATCCATCTGTACGTTCGCAAACGGTTAACTTACTGCTAAAACTACAGAGTGTTTTAGGTCTGGGATTTATTTTTATCACCCATAATCTCGGCATAGTGCGGCATGTTAGCGACAAAATAGTGGTCATGCAGAATGGTCAAATTGTGGAATCAGGGAAAACTGAGGTGATTTTCAATTGGCCTAAAGATGCCTATACCAAGAAACTAGTGGCAGCTCATCAAGCCCTGCTCCACAACGACAACAAATAGCGACGTTATAGGGGTTCTGTTGGTGTATGTCCCCTAGCCTACTAGCGCCAGTAGGATACCTGCTGCTACTGCCGAGCCCAGGACACCTGCAACGTTGGGACCCATAGCATGCATTAGTAAGAAATTGTGGTGGTTTGCTTCAAGTCCCACTTTATTGACCACACGAGCAGCCATAGGTACGGCAGATACACCCGCTGCGCCAATCAAGGGGTTGATTTGCTCTTTACTAAATTTACCCATGACTTTGGCCATTAAAATCCCAGCTGCGGTACCCATCGAAAATGCGACAGCCCCAAGGGCCAAAATCCCCAATGTTTCAATAGTTAAAAATTTATCCGCTGATAGTTTCGAGCCCACCGCCAAGCCAAGAAATATAGTGACAATATTTATCAACTCATTTTGAGCCGTATTACTAAGTCGATCTACCACTGCCGACTCTTTCATTAAATTTCCCAAACAGAACATGCCGATAAGAGGCGTAGCTGTGGGCAAAAACAGAATTGTCAACATTAGTACCGCCAAGGGAAAAATGATTTTTTCCCGCTTCGATACCACTCTTAATTGTGCCATTTCAATGTTGCGTTCTTTATCAGTGGTTAACAGGCGCATTATAGGAGGCTGGATAATTGGTACTAAGGCCATATATGAGTAGGCTGCCACGGCTATTGCACCGAGCAATTCGGGGGCCAGTTTTGATGCTAAGAATATCGCAGTAGGTCCATCCGCACCGCCAATAATTGCAATTGCAGCAGCATCCTTGAGCGTGAATTCAATGCCCGGAACCATGTTCAGGGCAATTGCACCAAACAGGGTGCCGAATATACCAAATTGAGCCGCAGCTCCAAGTAACAACATTTTTGGATTAGCGATCAGTGCACTGAAATCAGTCATCGCACCGACCCCCATGAATATCAATAGTGGGAATACGCCTGTCTCTATACCCACATAATATACGTAATGGAGTAAGCCACCTGCCTCACTTAAGCCAGCCATAGGAATATTTGTCAACACTGCACCAAACCCTATTGGCAAGAGCAATAGAGGTTCAAATTTCTTAACAATAGCCAGATATAGCAGCAGTGCGCCAACTGCCATCATGACTAATTGTCCAATTTCAAAGTGTGCTAAAGCCGTGCTTTGCCAAAGTGTATTCAATTTTTCCATTGTTTTGTTACTATCCTAAGCTAAGCATCGGTTCGCCAGTTTGCACTGAGTCACCTTCTTTAATGTGTATGTCAGTAATAGTGCCCGTGCTAACCGCGCGCACTTCAGTTTCCATTTTCATAGCTTCCATGATGATCACTACATCTCCCTGATTCACCTGATCACCAACCCGTACGATTATTTTAAATACAGTACCTGTCAATGGAGCGTTGAGAGTTTCATTTCCGTGCACAGCGGTTTTTTGTGGGACATTCTCAATATCTGGTGTAACCATTTTAATATTGCTCAATGCCCCGCTTTCTGCGACCTCAACCTGGTAAACTTTATCATCTACTCGAACCGAATATGTACTAGGCCCCTTAACAGCATTTGTAGTCGGCTTTGGCACTTCTGCTACTTTAGTTTCAAGCATGCCAGGTGCCGGTTCGAACGCGTCTGGATTATTACGATTTTTAAGAAACTTCAAGCCCACTTGCGGAAATAAGGCATAGGTCAATACATCGTCTATGGGTGATTCTGCCAAAACAATTGATTCTTCATTTGCTAGAGTGACGAGTTCTTTCTCCAGCTCATCAAGTTCTGAATTTAGCAAATCCGCTGGGCGGCAAGTAATCACCTCGGCACCATCAAGTACTTTAAGTTGCAACTCAGCATTGACAGGAGCAGCAGTCGCACCGTATTCACCTTTCAATACGCCCGCCGTTTCCTTGGTGATACTTTTATATCTTTCTCCGGTCAAAACGTTAAGTACCGATTGTGTTCCGACAATTTGTGATGTCGGCGTGACCAGTGGGATAAAACCTAGATCTTCACGAACACGTGGAATTTCTTTTAACACCTCATCAAATTTGTCTTCCGCCCCTTGCTCTTTAAGCTGACTTTCCATATTTGTGAGCATACCGCCAGGTACTTGTGCAATCAAAATACGCGCATCGATACCTTTTAAACTACCTTCAAAACTTGCGTACTTCTTGCGTACTTCTCGGAAGTAAGTCGCTATCTCAGCAAGAACCGGTAATTGTAAGCTCGTGTCTCTCTGCGTGCCTTCAACCATTGCTACAACCGTTTCGGTGGCAGTATGCCCATATGTCATGCTCATAGAAGAGATAGATGTATCAAGTATATCGATACCAGCATCAATAGCTTTTTGATAAGTCGCTGTACTTAGTCCTGTCGTTGCGTGACAGTGCATGGCTATGGGAACTTCAATTGTCTCTTTAAGACGGCTAACAAGCTCCTCACAGTCATAGGGTTTAAGTAATCCGGCCATATCTTTGATACAAATAGAATGTACCCCCATATCTTGCAGTTGATTGGCCATATCCAACCACAGCTGCAAAGAATGAACAGGACTGACCGTATATGACATAGTCCCCTGAGCATGTGCGCCAACCTTAATTGCCGACTTAACAGCAGTTTGTAGGTTGCGTATATCATTCATTGCATCAAATATACGAAACACGTCCACTCCGTTGGCATGTGCTCGCTCAACAAATTTTTCGACAACATCGTCAGCATAATGACGATAACCCAACAAGTTTTGTCCACGTAACAACATTTGTTGTTTAGTGTTGGGCATAGCCTTCTTAAGTTGCCTGATACGATCCCAGGGATCCTCACCTAAATATCGAATGCAGCTATCAAATGTCGCTCCACCCCATGTTTCCAATGACCAATACCCTACCTGATCAAGTTTTTCGGCGATTGGCAACATATCGTCAAGACGCATCCGCGTCGCCAATAGTGATTGGTGTCCGTCACGTAACACGACATCAGTAATAGCTAAAGGTTTTGACATCTTAATTTCCTATTTATATTGCCGCGGCTAGCTAGCATTGCGGTGTTGGTGAATTGCTGCGCTAATTACCGCAACCGTTGACGGAGGTATATTTCGGGTAGACGAAGAGACTGGGGATTTTTGGCTAGATTGTCTTGTCACTGTTTGATCTTGACCCTCAGGAGATTTAGCACATATCCAGGCAGTAAAATTAACAGCCCCAATCAGGAAAGATAAAAATATAAACACTATCGACATGCCGATCAACATAAGTGTCGCCGCTTCTGTCAACATATCAGCTAGTTCTGTATGCATAATTGTGATTACCGTGAAGTGATCTATTTCTTTAAAGATAAGTACCATGCAGCATGTAAAAATACAACTTACCTACGAGAGCAAAAGTGCATAAAAAATAAGAAAAAATTCGCTTTTAGTGAATATTTACCCATTACTAACCATCTACTAACAATATTACAACAAAAGTGTTTGTTTTCTGACCGTTATATTATTTGCGATAGTTTAAACATGAAACTTTACCAATACCCAAAATCAATGGAAATGCAGTCGACTTGTTACACACTAGTATTATGGGCGATTCGAGTTTTATCTTAAAAACCTTAGTGAGCAACCTATGGTTGACCTTCTGGAGAAAGTCGCTATCGCCCAGGCCGGAGGCATTTTATAATACCCAGGCGCACAAAAAAAGCCCGCTGATTTCTCAACGGGCTTTCAATGTGGTGCGCGTGGAAGGATTCGAACCTCCGACCGCCTGGTTCGTAGCCAGGTACTCTATCCAGCTGAGCTACACGCGCGTAAACTGTTTAATATATTAATATTCTGAGATGTTAAAAGTAACTTCAAACATCCTTTCTCTCGTTCAGGGTTCTTATTTATTCGAACTTCCAAACAACTGCTCAGTAAGCAGAACAGCAACTCATTTATCTACATTAAAAAATAATGAAGATGGTGCGCGTGGAAGGATTCGAACCTCCGACCGCCTGGTTCGTAGCCAGGTACTCTATCCAGCTGAGCTACACGCGCGTAAACTGTTTAATATATTATTCTTTTGAGATGTTAAAAGTAACTTCAAACATCTTTTTTATCTACCTAACAATGCGAATTAATTCGAACCTTCGCCCGTCTGGTTTTATGTCTGACATCTATTCACATGCATAATGCAATTATGAACTATCCGCGCTGACAACTTAACATTACACATTTAATGGCGGAGAGGGAGGGATTCGAACCCTCGATAGGGCTATAAACCCTATACTCCCTTAGCAGGGGAGCGCCTTCAGCCACTCGGCCACCTCTCCTAAATGTGGACGCGAAGTTTACTGATCCACATATATAAGTCAAACATTTTTTGTCAACTTTGTGCTACTTGATGGCATTTTGTGCGATTCGATTAAATTTCGATAGCTAAGCATCTATTTGATTGCCTCAATACCAGCAATATCATTTTCGAACTTCATTAATCGAACAAAAAAAAAGCTGGTAAAACCAGCTTTTTTTTTACGACAAGGTATTGCTACTCGTTACCTTTTTCAACCTCTTCATGGGAAGCCAGTTGAACATTCTTTTCTGCTTGTATACGCATATATATTTCTTCACGATGAACAGATATTTCTTTAGGTGCATTAACACCTATTCTGACCTGATTACCTTTTACGCCCAAAACAGTTACGGTGACATCATCACCAACCATAAGGGTTTCTCCAACACGACGAGTTAAAATTAGCATTCTATTGCTCCTTTTCCGTTAATATAAATTTTAGTCCCTGATTAAAATTAGCGCAATTCACCAGTATAACCAGAAAATTACACTTACGATTGCTCCTTATTTTTGTTGTCACCTCAAAAATTAACCGAAAATTCGTTTTTACTTATTTACAATTTCTCTTGCAACCACTGAGAAACAGACGCTAAAGCCTTTTCCAAATTCTCTGGCTGAGTACCACCAGCTTGGGCCATATCCGGTCTGCCACCGCCTTTCCCACCAACTTGTTGAGCAACAAAGTTAACCAGTTCGCCGGCTTTAACTTTATTAGTCAAATCTTTACTAACTCCAACAATTAAGTTGGCCTTATTATGGGCTTCAACCCCTAATACTACAATGCTACTACCTAATTGATTCTTAAGGTCATCGACCATAGTCCGCAGTGCTTTAGCTTCAACCCCTTGTAAAAGAGCAGACAACACTTTAACACTATTAATTTCATACACAGAAGACAAAAGATCTGCTCCTGCATTGCTAGCAACCTGCTGCTTTAATTTGTTAAATTCTTTCTCTAGCACTTTTGTTTGTTCGAGCTGTGAAGTAATACGCTGTACAACACTATCCGGATCAGTTTTCAACTGGCTAGCTATTTGAGCTATATCAGCAGCCTGTTTTTGCATAAATAATATTGCACATTGCCCGGTCACCGCTTCAATACGTCTCACCCCTGATGCAATACCACTTTCAAACACTATCTTGAATAAGCCAATATCGCCAGTTTGTCTGACATGTGTGCCGCCACAGAGTTCCATTGAGAACTCCCCCATAGAAACGACTCGTACATCATTGTCATATTTTTCACCAAATAAAGCCATTGCTCCAGCCGCTTTTGCCTCTTCCAGATCCATTAGATTTGTCTGTAGAACATGGTTTGCGCGTATTTGTTGGTTAACCATATCCTCGACACTAAATAGTTGTTCTTTAGTGATCGCCTCAAAATGAGAAAAATCGAAACGTAAGCGCTCTGCGTCGACTAATGACCCCTTCTGACTAACATGTTCACCTAATACTTCTTTCAGTGCTGCATGCATCAAATGAGTCGCGCTATGATTGAGTTTTATGTTGTCTCGTCGTTGACAATCAATTTCCGCATTTACCCTGTCGCCCAGGCATACTTCACTTGCAGCTATGCCCTTATGGGCAATGGCATTGCCTAACTTAACGGTCTCAGTGACCGTAAATCCACCATTTGCAACGGCTAGCATTCCAGTGTCGCCAATTTGACCGCCTGACTCAGCATAAAACGGAGATTGGTCAAGAAGTACTATTCCCTCTTCACCCTGTTTAAGAATGTCTACCTTTTGGCCTTGAGAAAATATTTCGATAATTACCGCATCGCTCAATTCAAACTCATAACCTGTGAAAGCTGAACTTTTATCCGTCTTAAGTTGTTCATTATAATCGCTACCAAAATGACTAGCTTGCTGGGCGCGTTTTCGTTGCTCAGACATAGCATCCGTAAAACCTTGCTGATCAATAGTTAAGCCTTTTTCACGCGCGACATCATTGGTTAAATCTGCTGGAAACCCATAGGTGTCATATAATTTAAAAACCAGACTCCCGGGCACAACGTCATCTTTAAGATCGTGGAGAGCTTCATTGAGAATCACCATTCCTCGATCTAATGTACGTGAAAACTGTTCTTCCTCTAACCTGAGGATCTTCTCAACAGCGGCTTGTTGCTCTACGAGTTCCGGATATGCATCTCCCATTTCCTTAACCAAGGCATTAACTAATTTATAGAAAAACACCTCATTTGCACCAAGTTGGTAACCATGCCTGACAGCTCTACGGATGATTCGGCGCAGTACGTATCCACGTCCTTCATTTGATGGCATCACGCCGTCACAAATCAAAAAGCTACAGGAACGAATATGATCAGCAATGACACGCAAAGACTTATCATCTAGTGTATCGACTCCGACAATCTTGGCTGTTGCAGCGATTAAATTTCGAAAAATATCAATTTCATAGTTACTGTGAACATTTTGCAATATCGCTGAAATACGTTCCAAACCCATACCAGTATCGATAGAGGGTTTCGGTAAGGGCTGCATAGTGCCATCGCTTTGACGGTTATATTGCATAAAAACTAAGTTCCAAATCTCTATGAATCTGTCACCGTCTTCATCTGCAGAACCAGGAGGGCCGCCCCAAATATGTTCTCCATGATCAAAAAATATTTCTGAACACGGTCCGCATGGGCCAGTGTCACCCATCGACCAGAAATTATCTGAAGTACTTATACGAATAATTTTATCTTCAGAAATGCCAATGTCTTCAGCCCATATTTTGTAGGCCTCGTTATCTTCCGAATAAACAGTGACCAATAATTTATCTTTAGGCAGTTGCAATTCTTCGGTCAAAAACTGCCAAGCCAGTTTAATCGCCTCATGCTTAAAATAATCACCGAAACTAAAATTTCCCAACATTTCGAAAAACGTATGATGTCTGGCGGTATAGCCAACATTTTCCAGATCGTTGTGTTTGCCACCGGCGCGGACACAGCGCTGTGAAGATACGGCGCGGGAATAATTTCGCTGTTCTGTGCCAAGAAACACGTCCTTGAATTGATTCATACCTGCGTTAGTAAAAAGTAGGGTTGGATCATTACCTGGTACAAGTGAAGAACTCAGAACTTTTTGGTGATCTTTGGCGCTAAAAAAATCTAAAAATGTTTGCCGAACTTCGGCGGTGGTCTTACTCATTAACAGTCCTGGAATTTAATGTATAGTGTGAAAAAATTGGCCTGGGTGGCCTATTATATAAGGTTTAGCCGGTAAAGATAACATGTTACAGCAGGCAAAGAGAAGGACAATAACTAATTTCCACGCTTCTGATTAGCGTAACGAATTTGTTCATGATCAAAGCCCCTATATTGCAAAAAGCGACTACGTTTTTGTTTATCTAGCCAATCTTTCGCCGGGGTGTCGCGATATTTTTTAGCTAACACCTTACATGCAAGCTCGTACCAGTCTATTTGTAACTCAGTGACACAGTTTTCGATCGCCTGATTTACTAAGTCCTGAGCAATTTTATGTTCTGACAATCGACCGCGAATAAAGAGCTCACCAAAGCCCTTATTAATTCGGCCACGGACCAAACTTTCGGCAAACCTTGCGTCGCTCTGAATATTTGCAGCGCTAAACTTATCAATTTGTTGCAAACTCAACTCAAGATCGTGTTCTTTCAGTGTCAGTTTTCGTAATAGTTCATGGCGGCTATGCTCCCGTGCAGCTAAGTAACGGGTGATTGCATAGTTGATGATCTTGCGCTCATTGTCTGTCATATTAAGTAAATATTATTATCAGTGATGAAATTATTTTTAGCATGTTGAAAGCCCAATACAATTTTAAATTTATCTCTAGCATTGAGCAAATCAAACATTCCCAGTGGGACAAACTGGCTAAGTCAGCTGGCCCCTTCCTACAATATAGTTTTTTACACGCACTGGAAAATTCAAAATCCGTTTGTCTGGCAACCGGATGGCAACCACAACATTTAATAATTTACCAAGAAAACGTAGTGATTGGCATACTACCTTTGTACATAAAAACTCATAGTTATGGGGAATATGTATTCGATTTCGCATGGGCCAATACCTTTAAACAATATGGTTTGAACTATTACCCTAAGCTGGTCAGTGCTGTCCCATTTACGCCCGTCACTGGCAGCCGCCTAATGTTGATGGATGATATTGATCGCGACTCAGTGATACAACAAGTATGCACAAGCATTCAACAGAAAATTAAGGGGTCAGGCCTTTCTTCGATGCACTGGTTGTTTGTCGAGCAATCGTTTAGTGCAGAACTAGCTAAACATAAACAGCTTTCAAGGCGTTCCGTTCAGTTTCAATGGTTTAACCATGATTATCAGGACTTTAGTGATTACCTTTCTTATTTCAATTCTCGCAAACGTAAAAGCGTAAAAAATGAGAGAACAAAAGTAATTGATGCTGGCGTTACAACGACTCGCTTGTCTGGTAATGACATTACCCAAGAAGCAATGGATGTTTTCTATCGCTGTTATCAACAAACCTATTTGAAAAGAAGCGGACATGAGGGTTATTTAAATAAAGAATTTTTCGCACAACTATTAAATGACATGCCTCACAACATTTTGTTGGTTATTGCCTATCAAGCCGACGAGTCTGTTGCCAGTGCTTTATTCCTTTTCGACGAAAAACAACTTTGTGGACGTTACTGGGGAGCGCTAAAGGATATAAACGGGTTGCATTTCGAATGCTGTTATTATCAGGGCATAGAATTTTGTATCGAGCGTGACATTGCCAGCTTCAACCCTGGCACACAGGGAGAGCACAAACTACTTCGCGGCTTTGAACCTATTTATTGTCATTCGAATCACTGGATAAACGAATTAGCGTTTCACCAGGCCGTGGAACGTTTCTTAGAACAGGAAGCCCCGACCATTGATTTATACAGGAACAATGCACTGACGCTCTTACCCTTCAAGAAAATACCTGAAAGAACTTAGTTAACCTGAACTTCTTTTCTCCACACCAGCAAAAAGTTATTCGCTGGCATTTGTAAACGAGCGAGCAATTTCATCGTTCCTGCCCACTCTTGTAACTCCGCAATGTCGCGAATGCCACCACATCCTTCATTTTTCAAGTGTTGGTCAAAATTGTGATTGCTGTCGCTGGTGTAGTTGCCTTCAACATTGAACGGCCCATATTGGCAAAACACAGCACCGACAGGCAATTTTTGCGTAACTAAACGCATCATCTCCTGGGCATCGACTGCCTGCATAATATGGGTCGTATTGGCGGTAAAGACCGCATCAATATCCATGTCCGGCCATTCGTCCTTGCCAATTGTGAAACTAATCGGCGCACTTAAATTATCTGCGGGATACTCTTCCAACCAGTTGTTAATGCCAGAGTGGTTATTCGGCATATCGCTTGTTTGCCAAATTAAATGAGCTAATTTAGGCGCAAAAAAAACAGCATGTTGACCAGTACCGGAACCGATTTCCAAGACCTTTTTACGATCAGCAAAAAACACTTGTAATTGCTCTGCAATGGGCCCTTTATTATTTTCACAGGCCTGACTAAATGGCCTATTAATCATCAATTCCTGCCCTTAGAAATGACGATATCACGACAAGTTTGGTCCTAACCATTTTTCAGCTTCCTGTACATTCCAACGTTTGCGCTCAGTATAACTTTGCAGTTGGTCTTGTTGAATTTGCGCGACCGCAAAATAACGACAATCTGGGTGCGACATATACCAACCAGAAACGGAAGCGCCTGGCCACATGGCGTAACTTTCGGTCAGCTTCATACCGGTATGCTTTTCAACATCAAGTAAGTCCCAAATAGCCTGTTTTTCAGTATGTTCCGGACAAGCGGCATATCCCGGTGCAGGGCGAATACCCTGATATTTCTCACGAATTAATTCCTCATTGTTTAAATTTTCATTGGCCCCAAACCCCCAAATTTCTTTACGCACTTTCTGATGCAAATATTCCGCAAATGCTTCGGCCAAACGATCAGCTAGCGCCTTAACCATTATGGAATTATAATCATCGCCTTGTTGTTCATAGTGTTTGGCCAATTCATCTTCACCAACACCGGCGGTCACAGCAAAAGCCCCAAGATAATCAGCTACCCCTGAGACCTTTGGTGCAACAAAATCACTTAAACAATTATTTGCCCCCTTAGGCTTTTCAGTTTGCTGGCGTAAATGGTGGGAAACGTTAATCACCTTAAGGCGCGAGTTATCAGCATATATTTCAATATCATCGTCGACCCGATTTGCCGGAAATATTCCCATCACACCTTTTGCAAGCAACTGACCGTTTGCACATAATTCGTCAAGCATACTCTTCGCATCTGCAAACAACTTGGTGGCTTCGACACCCACAACTTCATCATCTAAAATACGTGGGTATTTGCCTGCTAAAGCCCAAGTCAGGAAAAAAGGTGTCCAGTCAATGTAATCTCTAAGTTCAGCCAATGGTACCGTAAAAGCAGACACACCAAGTTGTTTAGGCTCAGGTGGGGTGTATTGGGCCCAGTCAAAAGCGAAACCGTTGGCGCGAGCCTGTTCCAAAGTAATAGCTTTATTGCGAGGTTTTTTACGCGCATGTTGTTCACGCACCACTGCATATTCTTTATCAAGTTGTGTAGCGTAATCTGCTCGAAGTTCTTTAGAAATAAGCTTTTGGCACACCCCCACAGCACGACTCGCATTTGGCACATAAACCACGGGATGTTGATAATTCTGTTCAATTTTAACTGCAGTGTGTGCCTTAGAGGTCGTCGCACCGCCGATCAATAAAGGTAAGTCAAAATTCAGTCGTTGCATTTCTTTAGCCACATGCACCATCTCATCTAGAGACGGCGTGATAAGCCCGGAAAGACCGATCATGTCTACGTTTTCATCTTTAGCGACTTGCAATATTTTGGCACAAGATACCATCACACCCAGATCAATGATTTCAAAATTGTTGCACTGCAACACCACCCCAACAATATTTTTACCAATGTCGTGTACGTCTCCTTTTACAGTCGCCATCAAAATTTTACCGTTGCTACGGCCTTTATCTTTATCCAATTCAATATAAGGATTGAGATAAGCAACAGCCTTTTTCATCACTCGGGCGGATTTAACAACTTGAGGTAAAAACATTTTGCCTTCACCAAATAGATCCCCCACTACGTTCATGCCATCCATTAATGGGCCTTCAATGACGTGTAATGGCTTTTCAGCCTCAAGACGAGCTTCTTCAGTGTCTTCTTCAATAAAATCCATTATGCCGCGCACCAGTGCATGTTCCAGGCGTTTTTTAACCGGAAGTTTGCGCCATTCCAAAGTTTCTTTTACTACGGCTTTACCGTCCCCCTTATACTTAGGCGCGAGTTCCAATAATCTATCTGTGGCTTCAGAATGACGGTTAAGGATCACGTCTTCTACTGCCTCTTTGAGTTCCCCTGGTATTTGATCATACACTTCAAGCTGGCCAGCATTAACGATACCCATGTCCATACCTGCTTTAATCGCGTGATATAGAAATACTGAGTGCATGGCCTCGCGTACCGGGTTATTTCCTCGAAAAGAGAACGATACATTGGATAAGCCCCCAGACACATGAGCATGGGGTAGTTCTGTGCGAATGCGTTTAGTCGCCTGAATAAAATCTAAGGCGTAATTGTTATGTTCTTCAATACCCGTCGCCACAGCAAAAATATTTGGGTCAAAAATAATATCTTCCGCTGGAAAATTAATTTCCTCGGTGAGCAATTTATAACTACGAGCACATATCTCAAATTTTCGCTCTTGAGTGTCTGCCTGTCCCTGCTCATCAAATGCCATCACTACAGTCGCAGCGCCATAGCGTCTTATCAGTTTAGCCTGGGCCAGAAATTTTTCTTCCCCCTCCTTAAGACTAATAGAATTAACCACCGCCTTACCTTGTACACATTTTAATCCCGCTTCAATTACCGTCCATTTTGAAGAGTCGATCATTATTGGTACGCGCGAAATATCAGGCTCTGAGGCGATAAGGTTTAAGAAGCGTGTCATCGCCGCCTCTGAGTCCAGCATAGCTTCGTCCATGTTGACGTCGATGATCTGTGCGCCGTTTTCTACCTGTTGCCGAGCCACGTCCAGCGCTTTTTCATAGTCGTCATCCATAATAAGACGCTTAAACATAGCTGAACCGGTGACATTAGTTCGCTCGCCGACGTTAATAAAAGCGGAGGCTGATGTGGATGCAATAGCGACATCTAATTGGTTTGAATTTTGGGTCATTACAGCCGCCTAGTGAACAAAAGGTTCAAGACCAGACAAACGTAATTTTGCTTCACGCTGAACGGTTTGACGCGGTGGAAATGGCGCTACGGCCTTGGCAATTGCTGCAATGTGTTCGGGCGTACTGCCACAGCATCCTCCGACAATATTAACCAAACCAGATTGTGCCCACTCGCCGATATGCTCGGCCATTTCATCCGCTTCTAAGTCATACTCACCAAATTCATTGGGTAGACCCGCATTAGGATGGGCAGAAACCAAACATTCCGCCACGCTTGCTACATCATCAACATATTGGCGTAATAAATCTGGGCCAAGGGCACAATTCAGTCCAAACGAAAACGGTTCCACATGACGCATAGAATAATAAAAGGCTTCTGCAGTTTGACCCGATAATGTACGTCCAGACGCATCTGTTATAGTGCCGGAGATCATTACAGGCAAACGTATTTGCAGTTTTTCAAACACTACATCCACGGCAAATGCTGCTGCTTTGGCGTTGAGAGTATCAAAAATTGTCTCAATCAGTATCAGATCACTACCGCCTTCGATTAAACCAATTGTAGCTTCCACATAACTTTCAACTAATTCGTCAAAGGTCACATTACGCATGGCTGGATCATTCACATCTGGAGAAATCGAAGCAGTGCGACTGGTTGGGCCTAATACGCCAGCAACAAATCGTGGTTTCTCCGGCGTTTCGGCGGTAAATTTGTCTGCCGCCTGTCGCGCCAATTTAGCGGCTGCAACATTCATTTCTTTGGCTAAAGACTGCATATTGTAATCAGCCATAGAAATAGAAGTAGAGTTGAAAGTGTTGGTTTCCAGAATGTCTGCGCCGGCCGCGAGGTAGGCGCAATGAATATCAAAAATAATATTGGGCTGAGTTAATGTTAGTAAATCATTATTACCTTTGATCTCAGAATACCAATCAGCAAAACGCTCTCCACGGTAATCTTCTTCTGTAAATTTATGTTCCTGGATCATGGTTCCCATCGCACCGTCTAGGATCAGAATACGCTGGGTCGCCGCCCCACGTAATAATTTTTCCCGTGACATTTGTTCCGTTGTGTCTGGTTTTGATAACTGCTGACTCAAGATTTTTCCTTTAAAAAATAATTATTTAGACTCTTGCCGCTCAACTTAACCCACTTTGCTAGTTGGGCAATTGGCTTAAATCATAAGGTGTGTTCTGATATACATGGTAGTTTAGCCAATTGGTAAACAGCAAACTGCCGTGGGAGCGCCAACCGACCAGAGGAGCTTGGTTTGGGTCATCATTCGGATAATAATTTTCAGGTATTGCCGGCCGCAAATCAGCCGTAACATCCCGCTTATATTCCTGCGCCAAGGTATCCGGATCATACTCAGGGTGACCGGTCACAAAAACCAGACGTTTATCTTCAGATGCCACCAAATAGGCGCCAGTTTTTCCTGAGCGAGCCAATACATTTAATCCTTCAATGGCATTATAATTTGCCTCACTAATCTCGCCATAACGGGAGTGGGGGGCATTAAAAATCGGGTCGAAACCGCGCATTAACTCACAATGCTCATCCTGTACCTGATGGGGAAAAATGCCACACAGTTTATGCTCATGTAAGGTACGGTTAACGCCAAAGAAATGATAAATGGCCGCATGTGCTGCCCAACATGAAAATAGTGTGGATTGCACATGCCGACGGGCCCAATCCATTACCACCGTCATTTTTTCCCAATACTTCACATCTTCGTATGCAAGATGTGCAAGGGGCGCACCAGTCACGATAAGACCATCATATTTTTTATCTGCAACATCGTCGAAGTTCTGATAAAACGCATCCATATGCGCCTGTGGTGTATTTTTTGGAGTCTGATTATCAATTCGAATAAGATCCACATTTATCTGCAACGGAGTATTGGATAAGAGGCGTAAGAACTGAACTTCTGTTTCCAATTTATTCGGCATCAAATTTAATATTCCGACTTCCAGAGGTCGAATATCCTGCATCGCTGCACGAGTCGTATCCATTATAAATATGTTCTCTTCAAGTAAGATGCTCTGAGCGGGCAGATTACTGGGAATACGAATTGGCATTGTGCTTCCAAATTTGATTACGGATAGCTGGAATCTCGCTTAATCCGCAAAAAATGTCAACATCTTTACGTCTAGACGTCTAAATGAAAAAATATATATGATGTGAATTAATCATAGCGAGGCTATTGAATAGCGCTAATTGTTCAAAATAGTAAGGCGGGGAGTTATTTTTGGTGAAGGTTATACAGCAATTCAGCTTCAGCATGGGGAATGTCACATTCTCGCATCAATTCTTCAATCGAGGCACCGCTTTCCACTAACTTTGCGGCCTGATTATAGAAGCGACTTTGAGGATCCTGCATGGCTATCTCTTCTTGCTGAGTTTGTGTTTGTTTAAGAGAAGAAATTAGTTCTTTAACTTTACTGCCTAAGCCTATGCTACCACTGCGTATTTCATGCAATTCATCTTCAATCGCAGTTAATTGACGCCTGAATAATAGATTCTCCTGCTCTACGGCAATTATTTTTTGTGACAAAGTAAGGTGGCGAGTACGCATCACAAAAACAATCAAGCCAAGGATGGCCAGAAAACCTATGACAACTAGAATTTGGGTTATATTCATATAATCAGATAATGTCAATCAACTACAAATTAAACGGTATTTGGCACCCTTAGGGAATATAACGGGGTGCCCGTGTTGAGCCTCTAGATATTAGTGATCTCTTCCCATTCATCGTCACTCAATAATCGGTTGAGGTCTACCAAAATAAGCAGTTGACCATCACGATTACTCACTCCCTGGATAAATTTAGCGCTTTCTTCTGTGCCAACATTTGGCGCACTGTCAATTTCAGAAGATCGCAGATAAACAACTTCTGCAACACTGTCTACTAGTATGCCTACCACTTGTTCGTCTGATTCAATAATAACGATACGTGTATTGTCAGAAATGTCGGTTGGGGGTAAACCAAAACGTGCACGAGTATCGATAACAGTCACTACGTTGCCACGCAAATTAATAATACCTAATACATAATCTGGGGCTCCAGGCACCGGCGCAATTTCAGTGTGCCTCAATACCTCCTGAACTTGCATTACATTAATACCAAAGGTTTCTTCACCTAATTTATAGGTTACCCATTGGAGTACCTCATCATTGCCATCTACTACCGCATTTTTTGCACTTCTGTCGTCACTCATTGGACTCGCTCCAGCACTATTGGATTATAAATCATTACTGCTCAAACCTTTATTCAACATACTGACAAGTTGTTGTACATTTACCAAGGCACACATTTTCTTTTTTACCATTCCTGCGAGCCAAGGTCGTTTGCTCTCAGCTTTACGCCACTTAACATCTTCTACTTGTAATGTTGAGGTAGTAAATAGACTTTCACAAGCCAAACCCCAACCGCTTTTATCAAGTAAGATAAGATATTGATATTTTGTCGATTCTGCCATTTTTTGACTAAATTTGTCAGGCATTATCCATCGTGCAGTATCAACCACGTTATATTTTTCTTGTCGATGCAGCATAACACCCTTGAACCAGGTTGGTTTACCTATAAGAGAACTGACGTTCTCTAATTCATGTATACCACCCAAGTCAGTTAACTGAACAGCCAATGTCAAACCTGCCACTTCAAAAAACAATGCCTGAAACTCTTTCTCGGGAACATAACTGACAACCGGCGCTTCACTTTCGATGACTGGCTCTATCCCTTTTTCGGCCTCAACTCTGAGATCCTTAATCGGCTTAGGC
>JBLHNW010000004.1:0-26404 GCA_047622205.1 Paraglaciecola sp. | reverse complement strand
AATACTTAATACTTTACTCATCACTGCTGGATAATTGGCAAACAAAAAGCGCAGTTGAAATGGAAAACTGATCACCCATTGACGCATATTAACCTGCGGTAAGATGTGATCAACAAGCAGTGCCGCACTATCTGCCATCCGTCTGGCACCACAGCTTGGACAAAAACCGCGTTTCTTGCAGCTAAATGCCACCAGGCGTTCGTGATGACAATTTTCGCATTGTACCCTTAAGAAGCCATGTTCGAGGCGGCCACATGTTAGAAACGCTTCAAATTCTGCCTGTACATAGGACGGCAACGGCGTGCCCTGCGCCGCCAGCAGCGATTGAAATTCGTCATAATGGCGTTCAATGAGTTGATAAAGTAATGTTTGCTCAGGCCGATGGCGCTGGTATGTAAAGCGCTCACCGTTGCTGGCGATCCCTGCCGACGACATGACTGTCTCTTTTATTCACATTCCCTAGTGATGCATTAAGTGTAGACTATATTGTGGCATAGACCCTTCAGCTGCCACTGACTGCAATGAGCGATCTATACTCTTTCAACCTTAATTATCTACACTTAGATTGATTAGGTTATGTGCTCGTTGCATACGAATATTGAGCGATATACATTCGATGATTTCCGTTTTTCTTTCGATGCAACGAGTTACTTTACTCATAACAAATACTCAAAGCTTGCCAGAAAACACTGTCTGCATTCCTTTCGAAGAGTAAATAATACACAACAAACTTCAGCTATTGAAGATTTGTAATAAATGATTTAAACGTAGGTTCTCAGTATTCGTGTGGTTTAATTTTAAACAACTATGATATTGATTTTTTGTTTTCACCTGAAGCTAAAGAATGTCTAGATACAGAAGAATTGCAGCGTCTAACTGTCATTAAACGACCTCGACCACTTTTGATAAAAGGGTGTGAACTTAGATTTCGAAAAATGCACCAATCCCCTTTATAACAAGCTTCATAAGCTTTACTAAGAAAAAAATCATATAGACCTAAGGTTTTTTAGTTAGATCTCTCTTATGGTTTATCCACATCTTGTTTGTAAGTTTATGGAAGCGAATATGCATAGCTTACGACTAATCGTAAACACAGTTTTGAGTCCATAACATCAGTTAAGGACACACATAAATAAGGAGCCTGTAATGCTCAAAAAAAACATATTTTTCCTCCTGCATGCTTTTATATTCATCTTTGCATCTTCTTGTCTGGCCCAATCAACCGAATCCGATTGCCCCGATCCGAGAGCTTACAATTGCGGAAATGGAGGTGGGAATGGCGGAGTTGCTGCATTTGCCGATGACTTCGAGATCATTTTTCTAGGAGGAGCAATAGCAGGGGTAATTGTAGGCATCTATTATTTGACATCTGATGATAAAGAAGAAAATGCAGGGTACACTGAAAAAATGCTAGTACATTATAATGAAGGCAAGGGATTGCGTCTTACTACATTTGACAATCCCATCGATGTGTCTTTATTTTCATTGAATCCGCAAAACACGCATAATGAACATGATTCTATGTCACAGAGAAGATTTTTCTTTGCAGATAAAGACAGCAAAAATCAAATCAGTGTCACTTTAGTAAACATGTCTATCAAGTGGTAAGAAGTTTTAGGTTTATGGTGTTAACGGCGTCTCAAGTTAGGCAATCCTCGTCATTGAATTCCCCTGACCGTGAAGATTGGATAATGGCTGTGAGTTTTAGTCTAATTACATTTTAAAAAAATATTAGACCAAATGATATTAATCCACCTTAGTTTAGCCAAGGTGGATTTTAATTTGCGCTCAGCACTTCACTCGCTACTTGTTATTTTTATGCATTCGCATCAACAATTTACGTTTACGTCTTTGGGAATCAGTCATCATGTTTTTGTTGCTTTCGTAAGGATTCGATCCTTCACGGAATTCAATTTTTATCGGCGTACCCATGATTTTTAGCGCTTTGCGAAAGTAGTTCATCAGGTAACGCTTATAAGAATCGGGCAATTCTTTAACTTGATTACCGTGCACTACTATCAGAGGTGGGTTGTAACCTCCCGCATGGGCGTATTTCATTTTCACTCTACGTCCACGCACCATAGGGGGTTGGTGATCATCTTGGGCCATATCCATAATACGTGTGAGCATTGAAGTATTGACTCGTTTCGTCGCCGAGGCATACGCTTCCTGAACTGACTCAAACAAATGTCCGACACCAGTGCCATGTAGGGCTGAGATAAAATGTAACCGCGCAAAGTCAACAAAACCTAAACGCCTATCCAGTTCGTGCTTGATCTCTTCTTTGACGCTTTTATCCAGGCCGTCCCATTTGTTCACTGTCAGTACTAATGAACGCCCGGAATTTAGCACAAAGCCCAACAGGCTCAAATCCTGAACCGTAATACCTTCTTGGGCATCTACTACCATTAGTACGACATTGGCTTCTTCAATCGCTTGTAGCGTTTTGATGATGGAAAACGTCTCAATCGCTTCAGATATATTTTTGCGTTTACGCACACCGGCTGTATCAATCAGAATATATTCACGGCCATCACGTTCCATGGGAATAAACACGCTGTCTCGGGTAGTACCTGGTTGGTCAAAAACCACAACTCTTTCTTCCCCAAGAATTCGATTTGTCAAAGTTGATTTTCCGACGTTAGGCTTGCCTACGATGGCCAGCTTTATTGGCAAAGCTTGTAAACGCAATAACTGAGCTTCTGCGTCTTCTTCTTCAACAGGTTCTTCATTAACTCGAATATGCATCTCGGGGAAATCATTTGATAATGGCCCAAGCGCGCTTTCTAAGAGCTGCGAAATTCCACGGCCATGGGTGGCTGCTATTTGACTGACTTCGCCTAAACCTAAAGCATAAAAATCGGCGCTTTCACTGTCACCGTCAATCCCGTCGACTTTATTGGCGACAACGTATACGGGCTTTTCTTGTTTTCGAAGGTGTTCAGCAATGCCTTGATCGGCAGGCGTCATCCCTGCCCTCGCATCGACCAGAAACAACACCACATCAGCTTCAACAATTGCCAGTAGTGACTGCTCAGCCATGGCCATGTCGATACCTTTCTCATCACCGCTGATACCGCCGGTATCTACTACTATGAACTGCAACTCTTCGAATTTGGCAGTACCATATTTACGATCGCGAGTTAAACCTGGAAAATCTGCCACCAGAGCATCACGAGTTCGCGTCAATCGATTGAATAGAGTGGATTTCCCCACATTTGGGCGGCCAACTAAGGCGACAACGGGTAACATAAATATGGTCCTTTAAACGCAAACGGCTTAGGAACACGCCTAAGCCGAAAAATGATTTAAAATGGTGCATTCAAACACCATTTCTATATAACGCGGGATAATTAAGGCGTTTGTACTGCGACTAATATGCCATCACGAGTTTGAGTATATAGCATATCCCCATCAACAACCGGGGCGCTGTATATGCTCTCATCTTCATCATCATCACCCACTTCTAAACGGGCCACAACTTTCCCGTCACTTTGATTAAACCAGTGCAGGTAACCAAAATTATCTCCTGCTACGACGTAATCTCCGACTGGTGTGGCGGCCGTCAAACTTCGCTGTTTCAAACCGCTCTGGCTCCACAACTCTACGCCATTGCGGCTATCCAGGGCATACACGTTACTGTTAATATCGACAACAAATAGACTATTTGCGGTAGCTGTGACGCTACGGTAAGACTTGTAATCTCTTTTCCAAATGACTCTTCCACTGCGTAGCTCAACTGACGCCAGCGATCCATCATAAGAAATCACATAAATTATGCCTCCCATAACCAGAGGTTTACTGTCTATGTCGACAATGCGATCTAGTTCAGTGGAACCAGTAGCTGAGGAAATAACCTGTTCCCAAGCTGTTTGGCCGGTACCAATAATATTAACCGCGAGTTTGCCGCTTGCAGTACCTACAATTGCTCCGCCATTAACTGCCGCCGGTTCAGATATACCACGCAACGAAAGTGGCGGAACATCTGATTCATAAGACCATAGCTGTTCGCCTGTTCCTGCATCTAGCGCGAACATAACACCTGAGCCGCTATTGATCAGCACAACCCCTTCATCCACTGCCGGAGCGGCTAAGACTTCACCCTTTACGCTAGTGAGCCACTTTTCCTCTCCCGTATTGGCATCAAGAGCAACCACTTCACCATTCTCAGTGCCAAAAAACAAGGTCTCGTAGGCAATGGCTAGGCCACCCGCGATCTTCGCCGGAACGCCATCAGACCATAGATTGCTAACCCCAGAGGTAAGTCCTTCATTGTTGAATATGGCATAGTTTTTACTCCATACAAGCTCACCTGATTCCTGCTTGAATGCACTGACCTTACCTTGACGATTAGCGGCATATACCATTCCATAGGACACAGCCGGTTTTAATCTGGAATAATAGTGCCCCACGCCACTTTGCAAATCTTTTGACCAAAGTTGTATAGGGGTAAATTTTGCATCTAAGGGCTCAAGCTTACGAATAACCAGTTCTTCATCATCATAAAACCACTCTGAAACAGTTGAACAAGCGGTTAAACCCAAGGTACAAACCAAAAATATTGGGAAATAAATATTTCTCTTGATGCTGTTACTAACCATTTGCAAGCGTCGCCAAATTGTCTAATTTCATTTTCAAAATATTATTATTAGCGTTTACTTCTAACGCCGAACTGTAGGCTGCGCGTGCTTTATCAAACAATTGTTGTGCCTGGTACACATCACCTTTAGTTTCCTGGCGCTGTGCGAGAAAGGCCTCATCCAAGACATTGTCTAGAGTAGCTAAGGCTTGTTCGTGCATACCCTGCTCAAGTTGCACTCGAGCCAGGCGCAGATTTGCTATGGCCTTAACTGACGCACTATCGGCACTGCTAGCTGCAAAACTAAGCTGTTTCGCTGCTTCAGTTAGATCTTTGCTCTCCGCGGCTTGTTGGGCTAATTTAAAAGCCATTAATAAGGCATAACCTGAATCAGAATTTTCATCAATATATGACTGAGCGCTGCTAAATCCGGCTTCATTCTTAATCATATCAAGGGTTACAACATCATAGGTGGCAGAAGCCTGTTCCTGAGCAGCAATTTGTGCGTCGTTGTAATAACGCCAACCAAATAGTCCGCCTAGTCCTAATGCTGCACCTACAACAATCGGTATGCCATTTTCTTTCCAAAAACGCTTGATTGCTTCAACTTGTTGTTCTTCTGTTACGTACTGTTCCATCGAGACTTCCTCTTACTGCTAAAACGTTTCAATTAATAGGATGCAAATTTTATTTATATTTTATTCTAAGCCGCAAACGTAGTCTGTAAAAACGCCGCTAACTCGTCTCGCGCGATATTGCATTGAGGCAAAGATTCTCGCAGGTATTTAATGGTAACCTGCTGTTCGTTCATCTCAGTTTCACCCAATATTAGAGCGATGGATGCCCCGCTTGTATCCGCGCGCTTCATCTGTTTTTTGAAATTCCCACCACCACAATGGCTCTGTACTCTGAGTGCGGGAAGTTCATCACGTATCTGCTCAGCTAATTGTCGAGCATAATCTTCAACTGTGTCACCCACTGAAGTAACGTACACATCAACAGGTGCGGCCACAAATTGGTCTTTTTCAAGGGCTTGTAACATTAATACCAAACGCTCCATACCCATGGCGAAACCGACCCCCTGTGTGCCTTTACCACCGAGTTGTTCAACCAAGCCGTCATAACGACCACCGGCGCAAACCGTACCCTGAGAACCTAAACTATCGGTCACCCATTCAAATACCGTACGATTGTAGTAATCTAATCCCCTCACCAAACGAGGGTTAACCCGATATTGGATGCCCAAGTTATCTAATCGTTCACAGAAACCATTAAAATGTTCTCGGGACTCGTCATCTAAATATTCCATCAGGCTAGGAGCGTCTTTGATCGCTTCTTGAACCTGAGGGTTTTTACTATCCAACACGCGCAGAGGGTTACTTTCCAGGCGGCGAATACTGTCTTCATCTAAGGTTGCTTTGCGTTCTTGTAAATAGGCAACAAGCGCAACCTTATAATCTGCACGCGCTTCCACCGAACCTAGTGAATTGATTTCCAGAGTAACATGTTCGGCAATGCCAAACTTCCTCCACAACCGTAAACTTAGGGAGATGATCTCAGCATCAATATCTGGCCCTGCTAAGCCAAAGACTTCAACACCAAATTGATGAAATTGACGATAACGACCTTTTTGCGGGCGCTCATGACGAAACATCGGTCCCATATACCAAAAGCGTTGTTGCTGATTGTACAATAAACCGTGTTCATTGCCTGCCCTTACGACACAGGCAGTGCCTTCCGGACGAAGCGTTAAACTGTCGGTATTACGATCAGCAAAGGTATACATTTCTTTTTCGACGATATCGGTGACTTCACCAATAGAACGTTTGAAAAGTTCAGTACTTTCAACAATAGGTGTACGAATTTCCTGATAGGCATAACCGGCAACCACCTCGCGGATAGCAGTTTCAGCCCATTGCCACAATCCCGTCTGCTCTGGTAAGCAGTCGTTCATACCTCGGATCGCTTGAATTTGTTTGGACACTACAGAATTTCTCTTGAAATTAATGATAATAAAATTATAAAAAAGCCCCGCATTATAGGGGCTTTGTGGCTAAACGTAAAATGCTCTCGACGCTTATTTTCGCATTAATTTTTTAAGTATTAAAAGTTAACTAACTTGCTTAACTTGAATTTGATTGCTTTGATCCAATAAAGCCGCTTTAGCACGAATGCGTTTTTCTAACTGATCGACTAAATCATCATTGGATAAGCGTTCTTTTTGGCGCTTGCCATCTAGGTAAAAACCACTCATATTGCGCGCGCCCGTAAGTCCTAAGTCAGATACTTCAGCTTCACCAGGACCATTCACCACACAGCCAATAATTGACACATCCATGGGCGTAAGTAAATCTTCCAGGCGGTTTTCCAGCGCGTTGACTGTGCTTATCACATCAAATTCCTGCCGTGAACAACTAGGACAGGCAATAAAGTTAATGCCTCGAGAGCGAATTCTCAGAGACTTCAAAATATCGAAGCCTACTTTTATCTCTTCTATTGGATCAGCAGCAAGAGAAATACGAATGGTGTCACCAATTCCTTCTGCCAGTAACATGCCTAAGCCGACTGAGCTCTTAACTGAGCCAGCGCGTAATCCACCTGCTTCGGTAATACCCAAATGTAAGGGTTGATCAATTTTAGCCGCCAGGCCTCTGTAAGCACCGACAGCTAAAAATACATCTGAGGCTTTAACACTGACTTTAAATTGGTCAAAATTGAGTTTATCCAGAATATCCACGTGGCGCATTGCCGATTCGACCAAGGCTTCGGGGGTTGGCTCTCCGTATTTTTCTTGCAGATCTTTTTCTAAAGAACCACCGTTGACGCCGATGCGAATAGGAATACCTTTATCTCTTGCACAATCAACCACTGAACGTACGCGATCCATACTGCCGATGTTGCCGGGATTGATACGCAGACAATCTACACCATAATCAGCGACCTTTAGAGCAATACGGTAGTCAAAATGTATGTCGGCTATTAAGGGTATTGATACTTGTTGTTTGATGAGTTTAAACGCATCCGCTGCATCCATGGTTGGCACAGATACACGCACTATTTCACCGCCAACTGCTTGGATACGCTTAATTTGAGCAACGGTAGCAGCCACATCCGTGGTAGGGGTATTGGTCATTGATTGCACCGCAATAGGTGCACCATCGCCGATAGGCACATTGCCAACGTAAATCCGGGTAGACTTTCGACGCTTTATGGGAGATTCGGCAAACATGTTTATTCCTGAATGATTAACATAAATTAATCGACATATGGCAAAGTAAACTTAGCGGTATTACCCGGTTTAAAAACCGACATATCAACCGCTTCACCTGCATAAGTTATTTGCACCGCTTGGGGTGCACCTAAAGTGACAACAAACGGTGGCAAACCTGACACAGGCATGACCCTGCCAGAAGCCTTAACGCCATATGCGATAGCTTCACCGGTCGCATCACTTAAATTCATCCAACAATCCTCAGAAAACTCGAACACAAGTTCTACTGTCTCAGCCAACTGAGATTGTACGATATCTGTTAACGCTTTTTGGGGTATTTCTAAGGATGTTTCCTGAGTCACTATATCCTGAGTCGATACTTCTTGACCCGATACTTCCTGAGTCTGTATATCCGCAAGATTATCGAGCGTGTTGTTCAGCGTGTCACTTTCGAGTATCTGGTTTGTCTGTTGAGGATCAATATCATCAGGAATAATATCTTCCTGACTATCAGAAGGAGTTATCTCATCTGCAATAACAATGGCGTCTAAGGATTTATTTAAACTGTCATCTAAGGTCGCTTGTGTCTGTGTAGTTTTGGGCAAAGCAGGCAAACTGCCAGTATTATCATTCTCCCCTTGCTGAAACCACCATACAACGACTAAGGCAAACACAACAGCGAGGATAAAATAAGTTACCAACATCAGCTTGTCGTCATTTGCCTGATGGGCCACTCGTCGCGAGAAACTCTGAAGTTTTGCCGGTTCTTTTTTCTGAGTGTTGATGCTTTCAAAGGCCTTCATTACCTCAAACTCTGAGACATTAACCTGTTTAGCATAAAGCTTAAGGTAACCTTTGATAAAGGTTAAGGAGATATTATTGTCATATTTATCAGCCTCAAGATCTTCTATCATAATCGATTTGAGGTGTATTTTTAGTGCGATATCTTTAATGCTTAAACTTGCCGACAAGCGCGCTGACTTTAATATTTGACCGGGCCCAATAACTTGTGTTTCTTGTTGTTCTTCACTACTCATAGTTCGGGCGCTACTCTTGGTTTTCGGGGGCTACAATTATCAATTTTTTACCAATATCAATGGGAGCTCCATCCGGTAAATTATTCCATTCTATCAGACGCTGAATTTTTATGTTGTAAAGCAGTGATATACGATAAAGATTCTCTTGTTTCTGCACTATATGAAAAGTAGGGCTTTGCTCGGTCTGCGGCTCGCCTTTTTCGACAACAATTTTGCCTGCATGTTCAATTTCTTGATTTTTTTCTGCCCTGTGTGTGATTACGTCCTTGTTAAGGCTACTCTCAATTACCTCGGTAACTGCGTCTTGACTGGCTAGTACGCTTTGATCAACTGTTTCGTCGGGACTAGCTTCTTTCTCTTCACCCTGCATATCTGCAAGGGGTACACTGACTGACACCTCAGCCGGAATATCTGCGACTGGCTCGCTGATTACCACCTCAGTTGGGATATCTGCGACTGGCTCACTGATTACCACCTCAGTTGGGATATCTGCGACTGGCTCACTGATTACTACCTCAGTTGGAATATCTGCGACTGGCTCACTGATTACCACTTCAGCCGGAGTATCAGATGCTTCAATTGCAGGTTTTTTCAGAGAAATAGCTTTAGGCTGTTGAAGTACTATATTTTCCTGGCCCGAGGTTTCAACTACTACTAGAGGTTCTACCATCGCTTTTTTATTTGATTTACGGGCTATGGGAGTTACGGTGGTTGAAGGTGTTCTACTTTGCTGCAAATAACGGGCAGTTGCCGGATCCGATGGATACATGCTCAGCAACATATCACCGTAACCTTTAGATAGTTGAAAATTACCCAAAGCACGTTCAATCTCACTAGCAAGTAATAGGCTACCTGCTGAGACTTGCGATACCTTTTCATATCGACGCAAAACGTCTTTGGCCTCAACCCAATGGTTTGATTTGGTTAATAACTGTGCCAACAAATATAAACTTTTGGAGCGTCCTGGCTGATGGTTGACGGCGCTGCGCAAATACTGCAAAGCATCTTCAAATTGACCATGAGTTTGACTACAAAGCGCCAGGTTCTCATAGGTTTCAGCGCTGGAAATATAGTTGTCGCTGTTAACAGCTTTTAGAAAATAGCGCTTAGCTTCAGCATATTCTCCCCTCTGACACAAAAACGCGCCGTAACTGTTAGCAATATCTGCATTGCGCGGCTCGAGATCCATTGCAGTTTGATAGGCTTTATCTGCTGCATCATGCTCTTCTACCTGCTGGTAGTAATAAGCCAAGGCAAAATGTGCATCAGCTGAGCGGGGAGCAAACTGCAAGGCTTTGTCCAGATTATATTTGGCCTGACTGAAGTTACCATTTTTCAGATAAGTTAAACCAAGAGACACTCGCGTTTTAGCCGCTTTCAATTGATCAAAATCTTGCTCAACTGCGATACGGCTCGATTGACTGCTACAAGCTGATAAAAACAGTAAGGTGAAGCAGAGAATACAGCTTAATTTTTTCATAGGTCTCATTGGCATAATACTTATTGTGCCATTTTTACTGAAATTCGCTCACCCTTCATCTGTTTTTTTAACATTCTTTTGGTTCGGTCTACAACATCGCCTACCAATTGACCACAAGCAGCGTCAATATCGTCCCCGCGAGTACGTCGAACAACCACCACAAAACCGTGGTTAATCAATACTTTAGAAAAGCGATCAATGCGAGAATTACTCGAACACGTATAGGGTGATCCAGGGTAAGGATTAAAAGGAATTAGATTAATTTTACAAGGTGTTTCTGCCAGTACCTTGGCCAGATGGTGAGCCTGGTCAGTGCTATCGTTGATCCCGTTAAGCATAACGTACTCGATAGTGACTTTTCCCTGGTTGGCATTTGACTTAGCAAGGTAGCGACGCACACTGGCCAAAAACACTTCAATTGGGTATTTTTTATTGACCGGAACCAGCACGTTGCGAAGTTCATCATCGGGTGCGTGCAAAGAAATAGCCAGGGCCACATCAATTTGGTCACCAAGCATATCAAGAGCAGGAACAACACCAGAGGTGCTTAAGGTCACACGGCGTTTTGACAGACTGAAAGCTAAATCATCCATCATCAAATCCATTGCCGGAACAACATTCTTAAGATTTAGTAGTGGTTCGCCCATACCCATCATTACGACGTTGGTGATCGGACGTTTAGCCGTGTCGTTGGATAGACCGATAGTCGTCGCCACTCGCCATACCTGACCAATAATTTCAGACACCGTCAAATTACGATTAAAACCCTGCTGAGCCGTTGAGCAGAATGTACATTCAAGCGCACACCCTACCTGAGAAGACACGCATAAGGTGGCCCTGTCGCCATCAGGTATCCAAACACTTTCTATTTCTTGTCCGCCCTCTAAACGCAGCGCAAATTTAATCGTACCGTCGGTGGCATTTTGTTGATAAGCAATTTCAGGGGCTTTAACTTGGCAATTAGCCTGTAATTTGGCGCGTAACACTTTATTAAGATTGGTCATCTGCTCAAAGTCAGAAATACCTTGATGATAAATCCATTTCATTACCTGATCAGCGCGAAACGGCTTTTCACCAATAGAATTAAAATACTCTCGCATAGCACTGCGATTAAAATCGAGTAAATTGGTTTTTACTGGCTTAACTGAAATAGGTTCTGACATGAAACGGGGTACCTCTTAATAAAACTAACATTGTACATTTTTTGTTCTGACACTGCTATTATACCCATGCTGCCTCAAACTGCGCGTTTCAGCGAAAATTTAAAACCATTTAGGCAATATGGGTATAAACAGGTCTAAAAGCGCACAAAAGGGAGCCGAGGCTCCCTTTTGTATTATCTGACACTTTTTGCTTAACGTGTACGCGGGCAAATTTCTTCGTCAGAGAAGAAATAAGCGATTTCACGAGCGGCTGATTCTAGCGCATCCGAACCATGACAGGCATTCTCGTCAATTGACGCTGCATAATCCGCGCGCAATGTACCGGCTAGAGCTTCAGCTGGGTTAGTTGCACCCATAATTTCTCGGTTTTTCAAAACTGCATTTTCGCCTTCAAGCACTTGAACCATTACCGGACCTGAAGTCATGAATGATACCAAAGCGCCGAAGAAAGGACGTTCACTGTGTTCAGCATAGAAACCTTCAGCTTGTTCTTTGCTAAGGTGCAACATTTTTGAAGCAACAATTCTAAGACCTGCAGACTCAAAACGATTGTATATTGCGCCGATAACATTTTTCGCAACTGCGTCTGGCTTGATGATAGAGAAAGTACGTTCTAATGCCATTTTATGGTCTCCGATATCTGAATAAAATTAGGTGGTTAAAATTTCGCGCGGATTATATGCAATTAGTCAGCAAAAACCTAATAAATCTGCGCTTAATTTAACAAAGCAGATAAAATGGAGATAATAACCCAGTATTTTCACGTTCTTCTTGGTGGATGCTGCAAAATGCACAATCCGAAGCGCTTACTTTTTACACTTTATAAGCAAGTATTACAGCGTTGGGTTCCCTCGGTGAAAAAGCTAAATTGACTAAAAATTACATATATACCCATGCTACCTCAAAGTGACGGATTCAGAACGACTGGGGTGTTTCAATTCAAGGCGTCTCCGTGAAAGAATGTCGTCTACCTTTTGAAAGGTGACAACGCAGAAGTGAAGAGGCCCAGACGCGCAGTTTGAAGCAGCATGGGTATACAAGCTCATTAAAGCGAGTAGGTTTTTCTGCTATGCTAAGGCTGAATTAAATTAAAACGGTAAGAGGATTATCTTGTTAAAATTGCTATTTATGTTGCCACTTAGCTTATGTCTTGTATGGTTTGTTTATTTGCAGGTGAAAGGGTACAACTTGAAAGAAGGTAAACAGGGATTTATTTATATTTTAATATTCTCGGCTATTATTGCGCTGTTTTACACGTTGATGTTATGGATGACGAGATTGTAGAATCTACCAATGCATCTTTTTTAAAAACAAAAAAAAGGAGCATTAAGCTCCTTTTATAAAATCTAACTTTCGAGCTATTGATAAATTGTAATATCAGCCTCGGCTTTCAAGGACTCAATAAAATTCCCATATAAATCCTGTGCGCGACTTGAATTTAAGCGACGCTGCAAACTTGCTAACTGGTTGCTATCAGCAGCAGTTGCTTGATTGATTTTAATTAACTGCACCAAACTAATATCGCCGTTTGTCATATCAACTACCGAAGTATTTTTATCGTCTTGTTCATTTAACTTGAAAATTTCTCCATTGATAGCCCTATCAACACTGGCATCTGTTCTTGTGATAGCAAGTTGTTCTTTCCACTCCAGCCCTAATTCTGCAAACTTTGCAGCAGCATCTTCGCCCTGTTGGAGACTTGTCAGGATAGTTTGGGACCATTCTCTTGCCGCGTCTTGTGAAGCTTTGATAAGTAATCTTTGTTTTATCTGCTCACTGACTTCTTCAAGGGTTTTAGTCCGCTCAGGCTCAAACTGGGCTACCCGTACAACCATAATATGGTCATCAGTCAACTCAATAACTTCACTATTAACGCCTTCATCAATTAGCTCAGGAGAAAATGCTGCTGCCAGAACCTTAGGATTAGCCACAGACTGGGTCGCTTGACCGCGACTAAAAAGCGGAGTTTTTAAAATACTTTTATTGGCGATTGCGGCAACTTCATCCAGGTTGTCAGGTACTTCAAATGCGACTTCAGCGATGCGTAGTTGAAGGTTGTAAAATTCCTCTTCGGCTTTTTGTGTTTTCACCGAAGTTAAAATTTGCTCTTGAACTTCAACAAAGGGGGTAACCATCTCCTCTTTTACATCGGTAAGTTTAATAATGTGATAACCAAATTCACTTTCCACTAAACCTGATATATCACCAATCGCAGTCAAACCATAAGCAGCGTCTTCAAATGCTGGATCCATGGCATCACGACCAAACCAATCTAAATCACCACCATTTTCTGCACTAAAAGTATCACTTGAATTTGACTTGGCTAACTCAGCAAAATCTTCACCTGCTTGCAGCTTGAGTAAGATATTATCTGCGTTTTGTTTAGCCAACGTTGCATCATCCGAAAGTTCAAACAGGATATGAGAGACGCGTCTTTCTTCTTCTGTACGATACTCCTGCATATTTTGTTGATAAAATGTTTGTGCTTCGGCTTCGGAAACTTCAACTGAAGGGAGAAGATCGTTAAGTGTTAACTCAACGTAGTCCAAACTCACTTTTTGCTCTGTATCAAATTGAGCAATGTTAATTTGGTAATCACTTGCCACTTCTTCATCTGTAACAACTGCTTGAGCTTCGAAAGAAGCTGCTGGCACGGCTACATAGCGTGCATCTCTGGTTTGCTGTTGCAACATATGCGCATTTTCGGTTTCAGTGCTTAATGCAAATTCACTACCTAACACTGCCTCAGAGACCTGTTTACGGGTCATATCTACCCGCATACGCTCGCGAAAATCACTCGGCTGAAGTCTATTCTGACGAAGTACTGACTGGTAGCGCTCATTGTCAAACTGGCCTGCAACCTGAAATTCTGGCATGTTCACAATCAATTGCTTGATTTGGGCGTCACTTACCCGCAACCCCATGTTTTGTGCCGATTGTTCTAACAATTTTTCGCCTATCAGGCGGTCAAGTATACCCTGACGGAATTGTTGTAAGTAGCTTGCATCACTTGTTAATGCTGCAAACGCGTCGCCGAATTGGGCTTCCATGCGACCACGTTCATTCTGATAGGCTTGTTCGACTGTCGCTTTTGTGATCTCTTCACCATTAACGGTTGCGGCAGACACATCGACTGAAGAGTTGATATAACTACCAACACCCGCAAAAACGAAGCTCAATATGACTAATCCAAGGATGCTCATGGGCACAACGCCTCGTGAACCCTCTCTAATTCTTTCCAACATGTTAGTTTCCAAACTCCGTATGAGTTGTTATAGATAAAATGAGAAATACTCTCAGTTGTAAACGCAGCGGATTATATATCAACTGACTCAATTAATTAATATGAGATCTTACCCGATGGTGCGAAAAGTGGGAATTAATTCTACAAACTGCAGATAAACAAAAGGCGATGATAAATCATCGCCTTTTAAATAGTAAATTATTTATTTTAGTTGCAAGCGTCTTTCAGAGCTTTACCAGCTTTGAACGATGGTACTTTAGCGGCAGAAATTTGGATAGTCTCGCCAGTTTGCGGGTTACGACCACTACGAGCAGCACGATCACGTACTGAGAATGTTCCGAAACCAACTAATGCAACTTGGTCTCCGTCTTTAAGTGCAGCTGTAATTGCGTCTGTTAATGCGTCTAACGCGCGGCCTGATGCTGCTTTAGAAATATCTGCACTTGCAGCGATGGTATCGATAAGTTGAGACTTATTCACTATAGGAACCCCTTCAATCATTATTATATATTTTATTGCCGCAATACGCGGCTCCGGAATGTTATATCAAGCTTGAATTCGAACTTCAAGTTAATCTTTACAATTTTTTAACTTCTATGAATCGCCGCCATCCCATATGTGATAAGGCCTAAAGCGAAACCAGTTTAAAGGCTACCATATCTTTTTACATAGTGAAGCCCTAAACACCAAAATTATTTAAAAAATAATCGTTAACGGTTACTTTTTGACCTTTTTTATGACTACCGGTGTAAATTTCTCCGGATTCTCTGCTAGAGCCAAAAGTAAAACTTCATCAATCCATTGAACCGGGTGTATATCCAAGTCCTCCTTAATGTTGTCAGGTATCTCTTCCAGGTCTCTTTCGTTGTCCTTAGGGATCAACACTGTTTTGATTCCACCACGATGTGCGGCCAATAATTTTTCTTTTAACCCACCGATAGCCAAGACTTCACCGCGCAGGGTAATTTCACCGGTCATCGCAACATTGGCCCTAACAGGATTTCCAGTTAAGGTCGAAACCAGTGCTGTACACATGGCAATACCTGCGCTTGGACCGTCTTTTGGTGTCGCTCCTTCCGGAACATGCACATGAATATCACGTTTTTCATGAAAATCATTATTAATCCGCAGCTTTTCAGCGCGACTACGCACTACTGTCATTGCCGTCTGAATAGACTCCTGCATTACATCACCGAGAGAACCAGTAAATGTAGTCTTGCCCTTACCAACTACAGAGGTGGTTTCTATAGTTAACAAGTCACCACCAACTTGGGTCCAGGCCAAACCAGTAACCTGGCCAATTTGGTTGTTATTCTCGGCCTTACCGTAATCAAAGCGCTGAACACCAAGAAAGTCCTTCAGGTTATCTTGATCAACACGGACATTCTTTAAGTCTTTGTTAAGCAGTATATTTTTAACTGCTTTGCGACAAATTTTTGAAATTTCACGCTCGAGGCTGCGCACTCCCGCTTCTCTGGTGTAATAACGGATGATGCCAATTATCGCAGATTCATCGATGACTAACTCGCCACTCTCCAGACCGTTTCGGCTGATCTGTTTTTCAATTAGATGACGCATTGCAATGTTAAGCTTTTCGTCTTCTGTATAGCCCGATAGCCTGATCACTTCCATTCGATCGAGCAATGGTCCGGGAATATTCATACTATTGGAGGTAGCCACAAACATGACATCAGATAAATCATAATCAACTTCCAGATAATGATCGCTAAAACTGCTATTTTGCTCGGGATCCAATACTTCCAGCAAAGCGGATGCAGGGTCGCCACGCATATCTGAAGACAACTTGTCTATTTCATCGAGTAAGAATAGAGGATTTTTGACCCCTATTTTTGCCATCTTCTGGATTAACTTTCCAGGCATTGAGCCAATATAGGTTCGTCTATGGCCTCTTATCTCTGCTTCGTCTCTTACCCCACCCAAAGCCATACGAACGTATTTTCGACCCGTGGCTTTAGCCATAGACTGTCCAAGAGAGGTCTTACCCACACCCGGAGGGCCTACCAAGCACAATATCGGGCCTTTTAATTTTCTCACACGTTGTTGCACCGCAAGATATTCGATAATCCGTTCTTTTACTTTCTCAAGACCGTAATGATCTTCATCTAACATGTTTTTTGCTGCTGCTAAATTCTTTTTAACTACGCTGCGTTTTGCCCAAGGTACATTTGTCAGCCATTCGATGTAACTTCGCACGACTGTCGCTTCTGCCGACATTGGCGACATCATTTTAAGTTTGGCTAGTTCACCAGTGGCTTTTTTCTTGGCCTCTTCAGGCATTTTTGCTTCGGTGATTTTCTTATTCAAGGCTTCAAATTCATCAGGAGCTTCATCCAACTCACCCAATTCTTTTTGAATCGCCTTCATTTGTTCATTTAAGTAATATTCCCGCTGGCTTTTTTCCATCTGCTTTTTGACCCGGGTACGGATCTTCTTTTCTACCTGCAACAGATCGATTTCACTTTCCATCAAGCCCATTAAATATTCTAAACGTTCATTTACACCCACCATCTCAAGAACTTTCTGTTTTTCAGCAAGCTTTAACGGCATGTGTGCAGCCATAGTGTCGGCTAAACGTGCGGCCTGATCTATGCCACTAAGAGAAGTTAATACTTCAGGGGGAATTTTTTTATTTAATTTTACATAGCCTTCAAATTGCGAGATGGCAGAACGAATCAGCACTTCCTGTTCGCTATCTTCCACTTCATGATCTTCTTTACTCATCACCTCAGCAATGAAAAAGTCTTCGGTACTCACATACTTTACAATTTCGCCACGATGATTGCCTTCAACCAAAACTTTGACCGTGCCATCAGGCAACTTTAATAACTGTAAAATTGTCGCTATGGTACCAACAGGGTAAATGTCTTCTACTTGTGGCTCATCCACACCTGCATCTTTTTGTGCAACTAAAAAAATTTGTTTATCTTTATCCATAGCGGCTTCAAGGCAACGTATGGATTTTTCACGGCCGACAAATAGTGGAATAACCATATGCGGATAAACAACAACGTCACGCAACGCCAATACCGGCATTTCAATGTGTTCTGCTCGCTCTTTTGTCATACTAAATCTCGTATTGTGTATTCTTTATTTATAACATTGGTTTGTATACCCATACTACCTCTGAATCCGTCATTTTGAGGTGGCAGGAGTATATATGGGGTTGGGCAGCGAAAGTTCAAATGAAAATCAAAAAAAACAAACCCGTAATGTAACTAAGTGATGTGAAAAGCTAGTTTATTGAACAAACAAAAAAGGCCCCGTAGGGCCTTTTCGGTTACTTTGAAGCGACTTTCTTATCGGCACCGTTATCGTAAATTAGGATAGGCTTAGACTCTCCACGGATCACCGTTTCATCCACAACTACCTTACTTACATTGTCCATTGACGGTAAATCGTACATCGTGTCTAACAACACCGCCTCAACGATTGAACGCAAGCCACGTGCGCCAGTTTTACGGTTCATGGCCTTTTTCGCAATAGCTTGCAACGCGTCTTCACGGAATTCCAACTCTGTATCTTCCATCTGAAATAGTGCTGAATATTGCTTGGTCAGAGAATTTTTTGGCTCTCTTAAGATCTGGATCAAGGCATCCTCACTTAATTCCTCAAGACTGGTTAGAACCGGCAATCGTCCAATAAACTCTGGGATAAGACCATATTTAACCAAATCTTCTGGTTCAACCATTTTCAGCAATTCACCTTCTTTGGTTTTATTGTTGATGTCTTTAATTTCTGAGCCGAATCCAATACCTGTACCAGTATGGGCACGTTGCTCAATAACTTTATCCAATCCAGCAAATGCACCACCACAGATAAATAAAATCTTTGAGGTATCAACTTGTAAAAACTCTTGTTGGGGATGTTTTCGACCACCCTGAGGGGGGACTGAAGCAACAGTTCCCTCAATCAGTTTTAATAAAGCTTGTTGTACACCTTCACCAGATACATCACGAGTAATAGATGGATTATCGGATTTCCGTGAAATTTTATCTATCTCATCAATGTAAACAATACCACGCTGGGCTTTTTCGACATCGTAATCGCATTTTTGCAGTAACTTTTGAATTATATTCTCAACATCTTCACCCACATAACCTGCTTCAGTCAGTGTAGTGGCATCGGCCATAGTAAAAGGCACGTCGAGCAGTCTTGCTAAAGTTTCGGCTAATAAGGTTTTGCCGCTGCCGGTTGGCCCCATAAGCAATATATTACTTTTTCCAAGCTCAACGCCATCATGCACATCACCTTTGCGTAAACGTTTATAATGGTTATAAACGGCAACCGAAAGTACCTTTTTGGCATGTTCCTGACCTATAACATAGTCATTTAAATGTCCGTGAATTTCCTTGGGAGTAGGTAATTCATCCGCCTTCTTTTTCGGAGCAATTTCTTTTATTTCTTCACGAATAATATCGTTGCATAACTCAACACACTCATCGCAAACAAACACAGATGGGCCTGCAATTAACTTTCTTACTTCATGCTGGCTTTTGCCGCAAAACGAACAATATAGAAGCTTGTTATCGCCGTCTCCGCCTTTTTTATCACTCATCCACGTATTCCTATCTCTTAGCTATCAACTTTAGACTTACAAAGCCATCTGCTTAAACAAACAGCGCTGCCTACTTACAATTGATTATTTTTCGCTCTTAGTATCTTTCTTAGCACCATCTGGTCGACTAGTTAAGACTTGATCTATCAGACCATATTCCATCGCATCATTGGCGCTTAGAAAATTATCTCTATCGGTATCTCGTGCCACTTTCTCATAATCTTGCCCAGTGTGCTCTGCCATCAATCGATTCATTTTCTCTTTGGTAGAGAGTATTTCTTTGGCATGGATTTCAAAGTCAGAAGCCTGGCCCTGAAAGCCACCTAGAGGCTGATGGATCATTACTCGTGCATTAGGTAGACAATAACGTTTACCTTTAGTGCCAGCGGATAACAAAAAGGCCCCCATACTGGCGGCTTGGCCAATACAAACAGTACTCACATTAGGCTTAATAAAATTCATCGTGTCATAGATAGCCATTCCTGCTGAAACAGAGCCACCAGGAGAATTGATATATAGAAATATATCTTTTTCGGGGTTCTCAGCTTCCAAAAAGAGTAACTGTGCAACAATTAAATTAGCCATATGGTCTTCGACCTGACCAACCATAAATATGACGTTCTCTTTTAACAAACGAGAGTAAATATCATAAGAACGTTCACCTTTGGCAGTTTGCTCAACAACCATGGGAACTAGGGCATTTGTAGTATCAAACGGGGTATTCATCATATATTAGAATTCTTCACAAATAAAAATGCTCGGTAGATACCGAGCATTTAAGCAGTTGCAGACTAGATAAGTCAATTAACAAAAGGCAAATTAAGCCTGTTTATTCATGATCTCATCAAATGCTTTCTTAACTTCTTTAACTTTTGCTTTTTCAAGCAAGACTTCAACAGCTTGTTCTTCTAGAGCAACGTTGTTCATTTGTTGCATAAGCTCGTCATTAGTTTTGTAATATTCAACCACTTCTTGGGGATCTTCGTAAGCAGAAGCCGCAGTAGCGATTAGAGTATCAACTTTCGCTGTATCCACTTTGAGTTCATTAGTTTTAATAACTTCACCAAGTAGCAAACCAATTGAAACACGCTTACGCGCATTTTCTTCAAACAAATCTGCAGGTAATTCAGGCATATTGCCAGCCTGAGCACCTTGCTGCTGGCTGAAACGCTGTTTCGCTTGCTCACGTAAAGCATCAATTTCCTGGTCAACAAGAGCTTTAGGAAGATCAATCTGATTTTTTTCAAGCAGACCGGCAATTACTTGCTCTTTCACAGACGCTTTTAAGGTTTGATCAAGCTCGCGTTGCATATTATTACGAACTTCAGCATTTAAAGAATCTATACTTCCATCTTCAATACCGAATAACTTAGCAAACTCTTCATCAACTTTAGGCAGATCAAGCTGTTCTACTTTTTTAATGTTAATCGTAAACTGTGCGACTTTGCCTTTAAGCTTATCTGCATGATAATCATCAGGGAACGTAACATCAGCAATTACTTCGTCGCCTGTTTTGTTACCTACGATCGGTTTTTCAAATCCCGGAATCATGCGATCTTTGCCCATTTCCAGAGAGAAGTCTTCCGATTTCCCGCCTTCAAATTCTTCGCCGTCGATGGTGCCACTGAAGTCGATAGTTACGCGATCATCTTTCTTAGCTTTTCGCTTAACTTCTTTCCAGCCAGCATGTTGTTTACGCAAGGTATCCATCATGCTACTTAAATCTTTGTCAGTAATTTCTACGACAGCTTTTTCAACTTCAATGTTATCCGCATCTTTTACTTCAATTTCCGGATACACTTCAAAGGAAGCAACAAATTCCAGATCTTGACCGTCCACATCGGTTTTCATTTCAAATGTGGGCATACCCGCTGGGGTAATTTTTTCCTGGACTATGGCTTGATAAAAATTGTTCTGCATGGCTTCACCAGCAATTTCTTGCCTGACGGCTTGCCCATAACGCTTTTTAATTACCGTAAGTGGCACTTTGCCAGGACGGAAACCATTAATGCGTTGAGTTTTAGCCAACTGCTGCATGCGAGACTTAACTGCGGAATCAATTGACTCTGCAGGAACGGTAATAGTAAGACGGTGTTCTAAACCAGTTGTCTCAACGGAAACTTGCATTCTTCTACCTCAACTTTGCGCCGTTTGACGCGTAATTCGAACTTACTGAGGAAAACTACAAATCACTTTTACAAGTGATGTAAATGATCTACCCACAGTGTGTAACGAACCAACAAGGGCTCGCGTCAGTTAAAAAAGACGCGGAAGTATACAGTCAGGTAAAAACAGAGTCGAGCTTAAAAATGACTAATCGTTCAACCTTTTATCAGATATTGCCTTAATGTGACTAAGATGTGGGCATACGTTAATAAAGAAAGCTTTGATTCGCTGTTGTTTATGCACAGTTTTTTTTAGACTCCAATTGCTAATTGAATAAACTAGCCCGTTGTGAAATATTGATAGGCTAATTAAAAGGAGTTCGTTGATTTTAACGCAAAAGACGTTTTCATCAATCACCTTGAAACTATTCGCTTAATTTCAGGTGCTGACAGGATAGATGTTTATCATCAAAATTTGCATGAAACTCTCCGGGAAATTTACGGTAGGGGGTGATGATAATTCTGAAAACGCTCTAACACCCCAGAAAATTGACAAGCTTGAGCTATTGCCTCATTACCCAAGTGAATGTGGTCGCTTGCGGTTTATTCCAAACGAACGAAAATCAATTGCGGTCAAAATTTGTGAAAGCCCCCTAATAGGTTCTTGCGATGACTCATTAAAATCACTGCGTAAAAACAGTGACGATACAAAGAAATCGAGACGTACACAAATCCAAACCTTTATACCGCAAACATGCTGTTGGATAAGTCTCACATATACTGGTCAGCTTCCCGAATGGTTACAATTAAATGAAACTACGGATGCCCGTTCTACCGACAATCACGATTTAACTTCCCTTATTCAATTGTTACTATCCGCTGATTTGCAACTCCGGCTAGTTGACGACCATACCTCTTTGCTTTCCGATCCTCTGACCATGCTATGTTCTCGGTCAACGTTACAAAATAGACTGGCTATTTTAGGTCGACAACACTCCATTGGACTGGTCATGGTTCATTGCATAGATTTTCACCAAATCAATAAAAAATTCAGTCATGACCACGGCGACAAAGTGATCAGGGAGATCTCCATTGGTCTTAAATCAGCTACTCGTGAAGGTGACATTCTAAGTCGTTTTGGTGGTGCACTTTTCGCCATCGGATTTCCGACTAACGAGCAAGATGACGTCGCCAGTCTGGCAAAGAAACTACAAAATTTATTGCAACAAAAACAATATTTGGATGGTGCCATCAATTTGAATTTTGATTTGGGCGCAGCCATCATCAGGCACAGTGAGCCTTTTAAAACAGAAGCAGACAGAACATCGACACTAATAAACCGTGCCGACCAAGCTTTGAATTCAGCACAGCAAGAAAAACAACCGTCAATTATTACCTGGCAAAATGATGACTACAATTTATATCAACAACAGTTCCAGTATCTAGGTGGTATTTTCACCGCTGATACGGTAACCGACTATCGCAATATGCTGCTACTTTGGGATATTTCGACGATCATCGCCGACAAACACGATTTTTCACAATTATTGCAAAGTGTCACGCAACGCTTAGGCCAAACTTTCGATTTTTTCTGTGCTGGCTTAATCAGCGATTCCGATACTAATAACAAAAACTATAAACACTCCATTGACCTTAGTGACAATGCTATTGAATTGACAGAAAAAAATGCCAGTTATTTACCCGAACTCAAGCGTATGCAAGTAAATGTTTTGGAGAAAAACAAACCATCAGAAAAGTACGTAGACGATAATTTTTTTTTGGTTTTGCCCTTAGAAATAGAAACTTCAGATTGTTTTTTCGCATGTGGACAATCGGGAAAATTTGATGTGACACATGACACTAAAGTTTTATTGTCAGGTTTAACAAGACAGTTAGGTAAAGCACTTAGAAGAAGTCGACTAGAGGAAGAACTTAATCGTAAATTAGAAAGTCACAATGAGCAGTTACAAAACGAATTGGTTCAGTTGAAAGAAGACTTACAAAGCAGCAGTGTCATCTATCAATCTGAGGTTATGCATTATTTAATGAAACATGCTCAACGAGCAGCCATGACCGATACTACCGTATTAGTGACGGGTGAAAGTGGCACAGGCAAGGAACGTTTGATCAATGTGCTGCACCAATTGGGAAAACGCAACGACAAGCCTTTTGTCATCATTGACTGTGGGTCGATACCCGAAACATTGATCGAATCTGAGCTTTTTGGTCACGTTAAGGGCGCGTTTGCCGGAGCACAGAACTCCTCCAACGGCAAGGTTATGGATGCTAATGGCGGTGTTTTGGTACTTGATGAGATTGGTGAATTGCCTTTGCAAATGCAGACTAAATTACTCAGGTTTGTGCAAGAGAAACATTTTACTAAAGTTGGTGGCAACAAATTAATCAGCGTAGATGTAAAAATAATTGCTGTCACTAATCGCGATTTGGCCCAGGAAGTAGAGAAAGGAACATTCCGTAAAGATCTCTATTATCGTCTTAATGTACTCACCTTGCATAATCCTCCTCTTCGCAATCGCATTGATGATTTACCATTGCTTTCCCAGTACTTTTTAAATAAATTTTCCAAACAATTCAAGTTGGAAAAAATGAGTCTATCGTCAGAAGCAGCAAATAAAATGCGCACTTACTCTTGGCCGGGTAATATAAGAGAGCTGGAAAACTGCTTGATGCAAGCAACATTGTTATGCGATGGAACAATTATAGACTGGCCGTTGCTGAATATTGAAGATGACGTAAAGGAGCAAATTCGTGTCGCTCAATACGAAGATCTTAACCACCAACAGACACTGGACAAGCCGAGCGAAAGTAGCCAGCATGTTATCTCGTCGGCCTCTCAAGCCACTTCTAATGAAATTCTTGCAGCTGCAGAAACACTACAATCAGAACCAGCAGATAAATTGGTGATTGCTACAGGATAACGAGCCTCATAATTGCAACTAATTAGCGACTTTGATTTGTACCCACTCTATTTGCTCGATATGCTTAGCTTTTGTAACTAGACGATGCCGTGAATTTATGACTAATGCTTCACAAACAAGTAATAAGAGTGTTTTGGTACTTACTAGTAGTATAAGTAGCGTTAGCCTTAATAGCGTACTTCTTATTGTTTCAGAGTGATGACAAGATAGAATTAACTGACGAGGTCACTGCAGAGTTCAATCTGGCTAAACAAGAAACAGATAACCAGCTTGAACAAGCTTACTCCAAGAGTGAATTAAACAGTTATGATGATGTTGCTGCACCCGAGTCGTTACAAAGCACTCTGGCCCTGAAACTTCTCGGTGTGGTTGTCAGTGACGACCCCAAACAAAGCTCAGCGACTATTGAATCAAAATCGAATATAAGAACGTATTATCTGGCCGAACAAATAGCTGCCACTGATATCATTCTTGTTGAAGTATTTTTTGACCACGTGTTATTGCGAAATGACGCAAATGAAGAAGTTATATTGAAGCTGTACAAGAGCGCGCCAGATACTAGTGACTTATATACAGACGATACAATCGACGCCCCTCCCCCCTTAACAACAGCCGAACAGAAAGCTCTCGCCAAGAGCATTGGCAATCGCCCTAAGGAACTTGAGCATATTGTTAAAACAACGCCATTAGGTACAAATGAGAGCAGTGATGGCTTAGCAGTGTCCCCCGGACTTAACCCTTCATTATTTCGTTCTGCCGGATTTAAAGAAGGAGATGTATTGAAAGAAATAAATGGTTTTGATTTATCCATAGCAGAACAATATGCCTTGGCAATGGCGGCGATTCCAAACGCTCACACACTGGAGTTCACAGTTATTCGCGGGGGTCGTACGATCACACTCTATTTGGATATTCCTAGTGAAGGCTTATCTATGGATGGCTGATATCAAATCAACTGCCGCTATACCGTTTTTTGACTTGGAATATAAAAACCAGGATTAACTTAGTAGTGGCATTAGTCAAGGAAGCAACAATTTGACCCATTTCGGATTCGAATTGAAAGTTTTCACTTGAAATTAAATAAAGATACAGGGGATATAAGATGGTCGGTGAGACAGGATTCGAACCTGCGACCCCTTGGACCCAAACCAAGTGCGCTACCAAGCTGCGCTACTCACCGAGATCTGGTTTTTAAAATAATCCGTTAATCAAGGCAATAACTTGCCTGATTAACGTTTAAATATGGTGCGGAAGGAGAGACTTGAACTCTCACGCCGTGAAGCACTGGAACCTAAATCCAGCGTGTCTACCAATTCCACCACTCCCGCAAGTGGGGTGGACGATGGGGATTGAACCCACGACCACCGGAATCACAATCCGGGGCTCTACCAACTGAGCTACGCCCACCACTGTAAAACATGTTTCAGATCCAAACTATCGAACCTGCAGGATCTATTAGTTAACCCTGTACTCTTCTTCATACTGCATGTTTTGATAATTGTAGTTTGTTTGTGACAACTTTCATCATTCGAATCTTTCGGATTTCACCGTCAAACTCGATGGTGCGCCCGGCAGGATTCGAACCTGCGACCCACGGCTTAGAAAGCCGTTGCTCTATCCAGCTGAGCTACAAGCGCGCTGCGAGTCGTTATTCACTAACATATACAACTTTCAAAATAATGGTCGGTGAGACAGGATTCGAACCTGCGACCCCTTGGACCCAAACCAAGTGCGCTACCAAGCTGCGCTACTCACCGACTAAACCGTAAAGATATATACTCTGTCTCTACGGGGGCCGCATATTACCTAGTTGCCCCTACCCCGTCAAACACTTTTTATGACAAAAATAATCGCTGCTTGTTTTTATACCAATTTGTTCAAAATAACTGCGGATTTCAACATCCAATTAAAGTTTTCTAAACTATTTCATCAAAGGATGGTCCTCGGGTAGCTTGTTACGCAACCAAATCGCTAACTTATGTTTCATGCTAAGTAAATCCTCCTTGCCTGTCGGCAATGGAGTCACCATTTTATCATTAACCAACAGACGATAAATGCACTCGACTTTTT
>JBLHNW010000003.1:0-31005 GCA_047622205.1 Paraglaciecola sp. | reverse complement strand
GACGACCCGGGTCGTGATGTATCCAGTGAAGAACTCCGCCTTTCGAGTTGCATCCATATCCTCCATAGAACTCAACTGTGTCGCCCTTGCATAACGAATCGATGCGTGGTGGTAAATCTATATTATGAGCAACGAGAATGGTTTGTACCCGCGAAACATTGAGAATGAATCTCTGGTGCCTGCTGCCTTGTATGTTGCCAGAGAGAACGCGTGCAATCGAGCCGACACCAGAAACCTGTATGTCGCTTTGTAGGTTTTCAAATACACTGGCAACTTGCTGGCCGTGAGAAGTGCTGCCCGGAAAATAAATTTGGATTAATCCCGGTTTTTTCAATGAACCCATAAACTAGAAAACCGGCGCTGAGAATCGAATTGACACTGACAAACCCTACCATGTAGGGCTCATGGGGTGAGCGCAACGACCAAAACGAGTATTAAAAATAGATATCACATAATGTGAAAGATGTGAAAAACACAATGTGAGAACAATCGCATTATTATAAAATTATCCTGCGGCGATTATTTGTTTAAGTTCATCAGCCGATTTACGCTTGTGATTCTCTACATAGGTTTGCAGAAAGTCGAAGGTCGCTTTTGGATTTTCACCCTGCATTATTTTTAGTGCTCCATCTTTAACAAGTGTTTGATAAAGAGGATTACAGAGACACCCATTCTAACTTGATGCAAAAAATGTAATTCTTCGCTGCGTTATGGTGGCTGTCCTGTTAACTTCCTGCACTTGTTTGGCTACATGACGTTGTCAATCCCGAGCGGAATTCAACTGATAGACAGCGGCACTCTCGCATTCGACCTGATCGGGGTAGGTGCCCACGTAAAGGCTGAGCACATAATCGCCGGACTCGCCCTCGAGAATCGTATAGCCGTTCGTTCTACCGACCCTTTTCGCGAGTGGAGCGGACCTCTTGCGGACGAAGGATAAGTCGCGGTATTCACTGGGTCCATGCACTTCAACCCAATAGTCAACAGGTGAGTCGTCGGGTCGGTAGCGGATAAAGCTCGTCTGGAAATTGAAGCTATCCCCTCCTACCGTCGAATCTAGCTTGACCGAGCAGCGGATAGATTGGTCCAGCTTCATGAAACCGAAATTGTTCGGCTGGGGAGGCATTTGTGAATCCGTATCCGTAAACACAATCAGGTCGCCGTCTACCGTCAAACCCACGTACTCTGCTGCGTTGTGTCCTGCACCGGCTTCACCATACACGGCTTCCCACTGTGGGTTGCCCTGGGCGTCGGTCTTGACCAGGTAGGCTTTCCATTCGTCAGACGGTCCAGCGGAGTGCCCCGACTCGGAGTATGGATACTCGTCTCCAGACCCGCCCGCCACGATGTACCCACCTTCTGGCGTCTGTCGCACGCCGTACGCTTCGTCGTGTATGTAGTTCGGGTCGTATCCTCGCGGCTGACCGAAGGTGCGATACCACTCTTCACTACCGTCCTGGCCGATTTTGAGCAAGTAATAGTCCCAATTGGCTACGCCGAATGACTTCGTGTGGCCTGCACAGACGTATCCACCATCGGAGGTCGCGTCGAGGTCGAAGCACTGGTCGTCTTCTGAGCCTCCATAGTCGTTGCTCCACAGTTCTACGCCGTCACCATCGGTAACGATCAGCCGCACGTCCTGGTGGTCGTGTTCGTCGAAGACCCACACGGTCGTAACAATCGCAAATCCGCCGCTGTTGGGATCCTTCAACACTTTCGCACCCTGCGTGGCAGATATGCCCCGATCCCAGAGCAAATCTCCATCCTGATTCGATTTCATGATGAAGCCGTCTGCCTCGTCGGCGATGAACAAGTAGCCGGGCTGGTCGCTATCGATGTAGCCCGTCGTAACGATGCCCCCGTCATCATCAATGGCGATGCCGCGTATGGCGCCGTGACCAGCGTGCGGATATGATTTCTGCCATACGATGTTTCCGCCGAAATCTAGCTTAACCAGACTTCTTTGCTGGGTTCCGACATGTAATCCACCCCCGACGATGTAGCCGTCATTCACCTCATCGCCGGCGATGCCCACATCGTGCACGCCGTTCGACCCGATAATCTGCTGCCAGTCCAGGTCTCCGTTCGCATCCAGCTTGACGATCAGGATGTCCGTGAAACTGGAGCGCGGCTCGAAGGTTTGGCCGATCCCTAGATAACCACCATCACTGGTCTGGAAGCCCTCGTGCACATGTTCCTCCGAGTCGGTTCCGTAGCCCTTGTGCCACTCGATCGGAGGCCCTTTGGCGAGGACAATTCCTGCAATCGACGTCGTGCAGATGAGCGCCAGGAAGGTTTTAAGGAGACCCTTAAACATCCTCTTCCCCCTCCGCTGCTCAAATACAAATAGAGATTGTCTGAGTTTAAGTAGGAACATAGGTAGAATAAACCTCGTTTTCGTAATATCTAAGAAACATTTTAGTTCATATTCTAGATATTTATCGCTTATTCGGCGCAGTGAGGGAGCGGCTATACAAACGACTATGGCTTGGCGACAGTTTTCACATAATTTTGAGTTGGCCTCTTCATTTACAAGTTAAAAACCAGATTTTCACTTGCTTAAACTCTAAGATTTCAGAGACACCCATTTTGACTTGATGCAAAAAATGCAATGCTTCGATGCGCTATCATGGCGGTCCTGATAAATTTCTAAGCTTAGAAGCGGGTCGGTAGTGGCGGGAGTTTTACATGGTCAATGCGGCAATATTGCCGCGAGAGCGGTGGATCAATCTAAACGGCGTTTGATGTGATGACGCAGATACTCAGTTAAGTATCTTTAGTCTTCGCCTACTTCGTCTGCGTTGTGCGACTTAAGGGCTAACACATAGGCTGGTAGGTCTTCAAGAGCAGGAACTGGGGTCGGCTTACCGGCATCGTCCACCGCTACAAATTTAAACGTTGCCTCAGTCACTCTCTCACGCAATCCGATACGGTCACGACGAACCCAAGCTTCAATATGCACATCTATAGAGGAGCGTCCTACCCGATCAACCTCGGTATATATTCCCAAAATGTCGCCCACTCTGACCGGTTGGATAAAACTCATCCTTTCCACCGCTACAGTCACCACGCGGCTCTGTGCTCGCTGCCCTGCACAGATGCCCGCGGCGATATCCATCTGCGACAACACCCATCCCCCAAAAATATCCCCCGATGGATTAGTATCCCCCGGCATCGCGATTGTGCGTGTGGTGATTCGACCTCTAGTTGTCTGCGAACTCATTTCTACCTTCACTTATATTTTAGTTGCGCCTAAGTGTTGTTAAATTATCCAGACTAAGTGCATTAGTCTATATTAGTCTGCAATTTTAACCGAAATTCCCAAAATCGCCTTTAATTTTGCCCTTTCACTTGTGGCTATTGGAATTACATAAAAATATTTACAGAGACACCTATTATTACTTCATGCAAAAAAATGCAAATCTCAGATTCGATATCATGGCTGTCCTGATAAACTTGTTGGAGTTAAGGTGCTTAACAAAAAACTACGCCGCGCAATATTGCGTTAAGCGTTATGCCAAAGAGAATCTAATTTGATGCCTGAACCAAATCCATTGAGAATCATGACATTTACAACACCGAAAGGTCTCGGCAAGTGGCTAAAGGTGAATCACGCAACTGAAAGTGAGTTGTGGGTAAAAATATTTAAGAAAAATACTGGGATTCAAAGTGTTACTTGGAATGATGTAGTGATAGAGATTTTATGCTGGGGTTGGATTGACGGTGTAAAAAAGTCAATTGATGATCAAGCCTATCTTCAGCGTATAACTCCTAGAACAGTGCGAAGTAACTGGTCTAAAAGGAACACAGAGCATGTTGAACGTTTGATAAACGAAGATCGGATGAAGGAATCTGGGCTTGTGCATGTTCATGCAGCGAAAGCTGACGGTCGTTGGGAAAACGCCTATGTGGTAAGTGAAATGGAAGTGCCTGCGGATTTCCTAGCTGCACTGGAGCGTAAGCCGAATGTTAAAGAGTTTTTTGAAACTCTCAATAAATCGAGTCGTTATGCTATCGCGTATGGATTGATAAGTGCTAAGAAACCTGACACCAGAATAAGGCGGTTTGAAAAATTCATGAATATGCTTGTTCACGAAGAAAAGCCTAAATAAGTGGAATTGAAATTAACCAGACACCCTTTCTAACTCAATGCAAAAACCTTAACTCTTGGAGGTGCTGCCGTGGCCGCCCTGTTAATTCGATTCAAATTATCAGCAGGGCTACATTACTTCTTTATAGTTTCTGCATCTGTCTTTGCAATTTCTGCATTTTTTGTTGAGCATCCCAAACTTAATATGACCATGCTTAACATAACAAAAATAGAGTATTGCCTTTTCATAAAAAATTCCTAAAAAATTTGATAATTGCTTTCTCATCGCATAACAGACAATTGTTATGGAGAATTCTCAGTAATGTCTGTCCCATAAGTTTTATTTATCTCGTATTAATATCCTATAGTTTCAAATCTTTAGAAACCACAAGCAATTGTTTTTTATAACAATTAATTAGAAAATGTATGGCAAAAAGATAACGCCTAAAGTCAGCCGTGACTGGCAAGAAATCGAACAAAAAGATCGTAGAGCAAGAACTGTATTTTCGCTATTCTAAGTCAACTTCCATCCGCTATTTTGATTAGGGCTACTTTAGGTTGGCTGGTACTTCGCAAGTAGTAACTTCAAGGCATGGCTCTCTATTGGCTTGGTGAGATATTCGTTCATACCCGCGGCAAGACACTTTTCTCGTTCACTATTCATGGTGTTTGCAGTGAGTGCGGCGATAGGGATTTTGCTAAACACGTCTCCAGATTCGCCCGCTCGTATACGACGTGTCGCTTCGTAGCCATCCATGTTTGGCATTTGACAATCCATGAGTATCAGGTCAAATGTTGCCGACTGAGAATAAGCGAGCATCGTAAGCGCCTCAAGCCCATCGTTCGCAACATCTACCTTAATTTCTAGATTTTCCAAGATGGCAAGCATCACCTCTTGGTTAATGAGATTGTCTTCAACCAAGAGGACTCGCAGGTTGGCAAAGTTGGCGAAAGACTGGGTGGCAAAGTTGGCGAAAGACTGGGTGGCGCGAGGCTTTTCTTCTCGGGTTTCTGTTGCATCTGGAAAGGCAAGCATAACTGAGAATTGGAAGGCCGATCCCTCTCCTAACTTACTCTGGGCTGTTATGCTTCCGTTCATCAGCTCACAGAGCTGCCTGGTAATCGCTAGACCCAAACCAGTGCCGCCAAAATTTCTTGTTGTCGACATATCTGCTTGAGAGAACGAGTCGAAAAGGTGAGGTAGTGCAGCGTCGCTGACACCAATGCCAGTGTCGGTCACCACCACGTTTAGGCGGAGATGATCGTCGAGTACACTCAAACCATATTCGACAATGATGCTGCCCGATTGAGTAAATTTGATCGCATTGGACAGCAGATTATTCAGGATCTGGGTGATTCGGTAAGGGTCGCCCATAACTTTTGCTTGCTGGACAAATTCCTTCACAAGCTCGAGCTTCAATCCTTTTCTGTTAGCCTGAAATTGCAGATCATGAGTCAATTCAGTAAAAAGTTGCTCTAAATCGAATTCCACCAGTTCAATAGTCAGTTCACCTGCCTCTATTTTTGAGAAATCCAGGATGTCGTTGATGACAATCAATAGTGACTCGGCGCTACGCTTAGCTGTTGCAATGAAATCTTTCTGTTCTTCATCCAGTTTTGAGCGTGACATGAGTTCAATCATGCCAACGATTCCGTTCATTGGTGTGCGAATTTCGTGACTCATGTTTGCCAAGAATGTGCTTTTTGCTTCGGTTGCAGCGATTGCATTCTGTTCATGTTGTATTGCAAGGTCTCTCTCCTGCTCGAGCGCCAATTGTTTTTCTACCAATTTTTTTCGCGCTAGATGGGCGAACCAGCTAAGGAGGGTGCTCATCGCCATGGCGAAGAAAAAGTGTTGGATTAACGCTATTTCAAGTGTGAAGTTGACGGTGGCCCATCCTATCCAGTTGAACAGAATTGAGGCTGTCCAGTGGGTGCGATTCGATAACACAATGCCTGACGCGATAATAGTCACGAATATGTTGGTAGTTTGTTCTGGAGCTTCAGAAAACCATAAGTGTAGCAGGCTATTCGAACTGGCAGTGAGCATCAGTAATAGGATAATCAAGCTACGTCGTGCCAATGAAATCTCCGATGCTTTGAGTCCGATGACAACACTTACAATTGCAGTCAATAGGGCCGTAGTACATAGAATCCACTTAAATGTTTCTTGCAGAAGAAAAAAGTGTGCCAATGTCAGAAAAAAATAAAGAAACGCAAAAAAGTAGGCCACGGACCGAAGGAGGTCCATTGCCTCATTAGCATGCTGGATTTCAAGATTTTGTAGATTCAAAAGGACTCCGATTTTTCGCAAGATACTTAGGCCCAAAGCATAGGCGAGTATAGGTAGAGTAAGCGTCTTTGTTCAAAAAATCTAGAATAAGCAATCAGTCTTTTTTTATTTTTTGCGTAATAGCCATGACATCTTTTTTTTATCACGATAATCCATCAACCGTCAGACACTTTTCGCCGCTCATTCGATTGTTTTATGGACGATCAGAGTGAAAAACATGTCTCCCTCTATACTTGTGTCAACACGTTATTTTGAGGGCTTTTCAGGGTCAGAATACAGTTAAATAAGAAGAGATGGTTCCACGTTGGGCAATAATATATAGCCAGTCCAATCACTGCAATGGTGGCTCCTAATGGCACATCTTTGACTGTCAGTATTTGTCATACTCAAATTGGCACTGACAGACCCTACAAGGCAGGGAGCATAAGCTGGGCGCAACGACTAAAACGAGTATTAAATATAGATATCACACAATGTGAAAGACGAGACAAACACAATGTGAGAAGAATAGCCTCATTGTTAACTACCCAGCGACTAAAGATCACTGGGTTCTGCCGTCAAACCATATAAAATTATGCTGCGGCGATTATTTGTTTAAGCTCATCAGCCGATTTACGCTTGTGATTCTCTACATAGGTTTGCAGAAAGTCAAAGGTCGCTTTTGGATTTTCACCCTGCATGATTTTTAGCGCGGCATCTTTAACTAGTGTTTGATAAAGCAAAATTTCATTACTGCGAGCGCTGAGTTTTTTGGCCAAAGGTGTGGTTATACCATTAGCAATTAGCGCCCCGTAAAGTGTTGTTAATAAGGCTACTGCCATACTGGGCCCTATGGTGTCCGGATTTTCCATATTTTGCAGCATTGCCACTAAACCGATTAGTGTTCCAACCATGCCCATCGCAGGTGCGAATTCCGAAAACGTTGTCATCACCTTGACCGATTGCTGATTACGTTCGCGAGTCAGATATATTTCTTTGTTTAACAATGCTTGTACCGTTTCCAAATCGTATCCATCTACCAACATTTCCATCGCTTTTTGCACAAATTCGTCTTCGTAACTTTCTTCTTCCAACGCTAGTACGCCTTGCTTTCGTGACTTGTCTGCCAAGCGTATGCAGATGTTTATAGTTTGTTCGATATCATGAACATTACTACGAAAGGCATTTATAGTGTTACCCAAAGCAGCAAAAAAGTCCTTTGGTCTGTAGCTCATCATAACAGCGCCAATTGTCCCTATTACCACAATCGAAATAGAGGCAAAATTCACATATGACAAGATAGGTTCACCACCACTAAAAATGCCTGCAAAGATGGCGATAACAATTAACAAAATACCAATTACTGAACCTTTATCCATTTTTATTCTCCTCGACTTAAATTTGCTGGCAATACTCGTGTTTTGGCCTCGCCTTGCAAGACCGAAATTTCAACTCTTCTATTAATGGCTCGATTCTGTGAACTATTGTTATCCACTAATGGTTGAGCATCTGCCATCCCTACGATATGGATTTTTTTAAGTGAGGAATTGCGTTTCAGCACACGCGCAACCGCAATTGCCCGAGTCGCAGACAAAGCCAGGTTATCCTCGAATAACTCATTTCTAAGTGCTCTGTTGTCTGTGTGGCCGCTTACTGAAACTTGTCCAGGCATGTCGGCCAGTATGTTGGCAATGGCCTCTAATGTCGGTATCAATTGAGGTTGTAAGAATCCACTCCCTGAAGCAAAAGTACCTTTTTCAGAAATTCGGATAACTAACTGTTGACCTTGATTGTCCAACTCGAATCTACCTTGGGCGATATGTTTTTCTAACAGAACTTCCAGCCGTCGCTGCACAGCATAAATCTCATGGTTTGTGGCGTCTTTATCCCGACCTGATCGCTGTTTTTTTGTATCTGTAGATTGTGGATTAATTGCCAAATTCGACATTTCGGTTTCACTGGTAATTTGTTTTACTTCATCTAGTAATGTTGGTGTTGGTATGCCCGCACTGAAGTCCTGGGCAATAATACTGGTGCCCATAGGTATCTGCTCGTGTACTATTTGGTTTTGCACCCCAAAAGCGGTTTTCATCGATCCTGCTATTTGCTTAAATTTCACCGCATCTAGCTCAGAAAATGACAGCAACAGTACAAAAAAGCACATTAACAACGACATAAGATCGGCAAAAGTCGCTAACCAACCTTGTTGGTCTTCTGACTTTTCTGTCTCACTAACCAGCTCAGCACTATTGAAGGTTTGACTCATATACTGTGACCTATCTGCGCAAGTACGGATTATTCTGTTTATGTTTTTTGTTGACTAAAAAGCTAATTGGCAACAACAAATAAAAAACATTTAACAGCATAAAAGCCAAGATTGGCCCGACTTGGGTTGGTATTGGTTCGGCTATTTGAATAAAAGCCAAACCTGCTAAATAGGGTAATAACATAGCCGTCATGCCCAGCCCCGCAACCAGATGGACACTACTAGCAGGCCTGCTTTCAATTTTGACAATTAGAACCAAACACAGAGCAGCCCACAGAATCGAGTTGTAACCTATAAACATAGGAACATCGACTGATGGTAAAGCTTGAGGTTGTACTGACCAAAACTCTGCAAAGAAAACTATTTGGTGCAATTGTCCATCTAGTAACAATTGCCAAACTGCAGGGCTTGTTTCATCCATATTGGACAACCAGGCTACCATACAGAAAATCACAGGAAGTATTATAAGGGCCATACCAAGCATCCCTAGATTTAACGAACTGTCCGACTTAACTCGATCGGAAATACTTGAAATAAAGGTCAGTACAAGCTGTTTTGCATACCATCTCTTAGCTACTTTTAGATCGGTTTTTGCTCTGTCATTAAAAGCTTCTTCCAGGTCGCCAATTAGGTTTTCAGCTGTGCGTTTGCTCAAGACCAACTTCAATAATCCATTTCCCAAACGAATAAACGGGTGGTTGTAAGCATTTGAATTAACTTTGTTCATTTATGATTCTCCCATGGAGCAAATAGACACGCCACTCCACATATTGTCCATTGCGTCTCTGGCTCTTTTTAATGCCGCTTGTCCTTTAGCCGTTACTGCAAAATAGCGTTTTGCTCGACCACCACGCTCTGCGGTAGATTCGCCAAGGGCAGATGACACCATGGATTTTTTCTCGAGTCTTTCCAAGGTTGAATACAAGGCCCCTATCGCCACATCACGATTTATTTGATCATGTAATAATTGGCGAATAAGCGCACCGTAGGCGTTTTCACCCAAACGCAGTAAGGCGAGGAGAACTACTTGTTCAAATTCGCCAAGAAATTTTTCTTTCTCTGACATAGGAAGAGGCACATCAGTTAATTCTACAATGCAGAAGATTAGAGCATGTAATCATTGTTTAAACTACTTTGTAGTAATAACCGAGTATTAATTTTAATACCTATGCATCGGCGCCTAAAGACGACCAGCACATCAGAAAAACTCAAAGAATGTTGAAATCAATTTGGCCTGAATAGACTATTCAAGTTTGCGAGTGATTTGAAGGGTTTGCTAAAAAAGGATAAATAGATGTTACTGCAGTTAAATCAGCTTAATAGCTGGCACTAAAATAATGAAAATCAATGGCAATTTCGATGGATAGTGATGTAAAGATGAATTGAATCCACTTCAGTAATAGAGTACAACTCACTAGTGTATCGACTGATTATCCATATAGAGACGTAATTAAAAGGTGTTGTAGACAGTGAACTTTAATACAAAAGAATTACGAGCTAAAGCTTTCGACTATCTGTTTGATGCTGTTGTAGTTACTGATATGGATGGACGCATAACAGACTGGAATAAAGGTTCCGAAGTGCTTTATGGGTACACCAAAGAAGAGGTCATAGGCCAATTAGTGAGCATGTTGCACGTTCCTGAGGATAGCGCAGCTGTTACCTCAGAAGTGTTGTCAGCGGTTAAGAGTGGTGGAAAATGGTCAGGTGAAATCAGAATGCTACATAAAGATGGTCACATTGGCTGGATAGAATCAATGTGTGTACCATTTCATGCTAAAAATGGAGAGATGGAAGGCGCACTTGGAATAAACCGAGACATTACCCAACGCGTAAGAGAAGCTGAAAGACTGCAGCATCGCGCCCATTATGACCACCTAACTGACATCCCTAACCGATATCTGTTACTCGACCGTTTAAAACACTTAATTGAACAATCCAAACGCAATAATCGAACATTTGCACTATTTTTTATTGATTTAAATAAATTTAAGCTTATCAATGACACAAAAGGACACGCATTTGGTGATCAGATCCTCATAGAAGTTGCAAATATTCTAAAGGTCAAGATTCGTAGTTCAGATACTGTCGCCAGATTTGGAGGTGATGAGTTTATTATGTTATTAGAAGATGTTCACAGTAAAGAAGATGCTTTGAAGATGATGGAAACATTGTCTGCAGAACTAGATACTGAATGTATTATTAATGGTGAGAAGCTTAAAATCAGTTCCAGCATTGGTGTTGCGCTTTATCCCGATGAAGGCTCTACAATTGAGCAACTGATCTCTGCTGCTGATAAAGCTATGTATAAAATCAAAACTAAGTAATAACGGCCAACAACTGGGGACGTATTTACATATATATTCCTGCCCGATTAACTTGACGTACTGGATGCCCTGATAATTAAGCTGGGGAGAATATTAATTAGCACGTCAATTTACTGCTATAGAACTGAGTTACTTTTTCGTATTGATCAGGATTGTTCCACGTTTCACGAACGTTGCAAATATAAGGGTAATAGGTGCTGATGAAATCTTGAGCATCGGCATCAAAAAATTGTTTCGATACTTCTTCTTCACATAAACCCATCTCACGGCACAATATGATTTGTTCATAGAATGTGAAAAGTTGCTCCAAAGAGCCTGCAAGATTGTCGTCCTCGATCAACTTTAAAATTTCAGCACTGTAAGCAGCGGAAATTTTTTCAGGCTCCAACTCAGGATTTTCTAGTACCTGTTTAATATGCTCGGTTTTACTATTAATGGATTCGATAATTTTAAGCCGAGCTTCAACTAACATACTATTTCCATGATAACGTTCAACAAACGCCATAGAGCGATCAACACGCACCGCTGATTTATGCTCTAAGTATTGATAAACTCCGAATAGCCCACCGATAACCACCGTTATTGCTGCCACCCAAGTACCGGCAATTTCAGCAATTTGCAGCTTTATTTCTTGCTCGGTCATTTCTTACAGACTGGTAGATCATTATTAATACGACAAGGATTAAAACCCCGGTCTTCGCCAGCACAACCTTCAGCGCTTTCTGCCTGACACGTTTCGAGATCTTCCTGCTCTTCAGGTGGCGTGCTCTGGCAGCCAAATAACAGAACACTGCTAAAAGTAATTAATATACATAAGTGACGAGCTCTATTTTTCGAAAAATTTTCCATAAGCCTTTCTTATCATTAAGTTTCATAGCTAGCACTACACTAGTATTTATGTTTAATTGACGAAATAAAAGTCAATTTAATAATTAAGGATAACCATGTTCTCAAACAAAATCAGGATTATTTCATTCATTAATTTGCTTTTGGTATCGCAAAGCTCTTTTGCAGAAGATGCGTTTGACAATCTGAGAGTGGTTACAGGCTTGTCTCTTGGGTATAGCGACTTTTCATTTCCTGAGAAACTCGACCATAATATTTCATTTCCCAGCGCCAATATTCCTATTGCCTTAACAATGGGTAGTTGGCAACTATCCCTTAACGCCAGCACTACTCTTGCTGATGCAGACATTGCGGAAGAAGAAGATACAGGTGAAGCATCACGCAAAGATTTCGATTTAACTCTGGGTTACCGAGTAGGTAAAAACTGGTCCGTTTTTACCGGTTATAAATACGGCAAAACTGATATGCGTTTCATCCCCCGAGATCTGGACGAAGTTGAAGAAGACGACGAAGAGGAAGAAGAAGGGCTAGCCACTCCCGATTTCAGCAATGAGAGTTACTCACAAAAAGGCCCTTTCATTGGGGCAAGTTACAGTTGGCAATTTGAAAAAGCGGGACGTGTGAGCTTCTCTGTGGCTTACGCCAACCTTAATGCCACCAACAATTTTTCTGCTAATACGGATGAGGAAGAGGAGGAGGAAGAAGCTATTGAATTTGATGACCTGACAGGAAAAGTAAAAGGTGACACAAAAGGATTTAGTTATGGCCTTAGTTGGACCATGCCTCTATCAACTAACTTATTATTTCAGACCCGTTTCAAAGTGAATGATTATCAACAGGACATCATATTGGACGGCGTTCGTTTTGATGACATTGACGAAACATTCACCACATTACACGTGGGCCTTGCTTATGTGTTCTAAAGATTAATAGTATGGGTAATATACCCATGCCACCTCAAACTAGCCCTTAGAAAACCATTAAATCGGGTATGTCCTTATTTTTTGGTGGACTGAAGAATACCTCATTAAGTAATGAAGAATGTTCCCAGGGTATTTGCCGGTTTCGTGTTTCTTTAGCGACTCCTGATCTCACTTTTTTAAACACTTCTTCGACGCTGATTTGCTTGCCCATATGGCGCAGTAAATGTTTTGTATAAACACCATTTTTGCGTTTTCCATCTGCCGCTACGCCACCAGGTTCGGTAGCGAAAGCAATTAATGTGTTAGACGGCGCCTTGATGGGTGCCAAACCGCTGGACATACTACCATCGTCTGCAATCGAGTGATTCTCAAAGGGATTATTACGACATGCATCCAAAATAATAATACTTTGTAAGCTTTTAAAATTATTGATTTCAGTAAACAAGTCACCAATTTTGTATAGGCCGGAGATAAAATTTTGATGACTGTCGAACTGCATCTCCAAGGGCACTATATAGTTGTTATGATTTACTTGAATGGCATGACCCGCATAATAAACTAGGGCAAGTTTATCCTTATGCTTGTCGCGTTTAATCTCTGCATAAAATTGCTGTACTTGTGCAGCCAGAACTGACAAATTTGCATCTTCTACCAGGCTCACCCTAAAACCCAATTCACTCAGGTTATCCGCTATTGCGTTGGCATCATTACCGGCATTTTTTAGCGGGGCAGAGGCATAACTTTTATTACCAATTACCAAGGCAAAACGCTGCAAGTCTTGCTCAGCAGCAACAACATTTAGGGTCGCAATACTAAGGCAAAAACATACAATAAAAATTAATACCACTTTAAACATCTGTGTTTTTATCCCTCTGAAAAGTGTCAGATAGTAGATATCGTGTAAACAAAAGCGGATTAATCTACCAACAAGATAGTGGGTAGATCAAAAACGACCTAATGCGTATTAGCTCTCTTTCTTCGGCACAAAAACCTCAAAACCACATAAAGCAGCAATGATAATTAGGCCCACTAGCACGCCCAACCATGGTTCAAAGACGCTAAATGCCATTGCTGTAATCACCATCGCACCTCGCTCTGTAGCGTCTTGCACAAGCGACAAGGCTAACGCAGCACAAGCGAATGCAGTCAGCACAAGGGTAACTGCTAACGCCAGTGGCAATAAAGGTTCTAACAAGGTTACTAATGGCAGTACCAAAAACAAAATGGGTAAACCAAATGCATAAAAACTACCTATGCTATCAAAAATCGAGTCTACCTTGTCCCTTCCTTCTGCCCAACGTTTAAGGAGGACCACCTGAATACCGGTCCACAATACGCCTTGCGTGCCAAAGAAAGGCGCGGTTATAGCCATTAAAACATTTCTAATACCGGTGGCCATATGTGCTCGGCTACTATTTAATTCGAGCTTTTCATCGGTACGGCTGGTTTGCGTCTGTTCTATCATTTCATTGCCCGTCACCAAATCACCAAAAAACAAGATATAGGTTATTAGCGCCAATGGGAATGAAGCAATAAAGGTCTCAATGGAGGGCCAACCAATCACAAAAGGGGAGGCCTTTTGCCATAAAGACGCAGTCGAAGCCCCTACATCAAGAATTTCCCATCGAATGTTGTATTGAAACTCACCAGTGAAAAATCCGACAGTGCCCGCGATAACAAATCCGGGTAGTAAACCAAACCCAAGAATAATCGCTAACCACCTTTTATTTACCGCAAGCGCTTGTAGGGGTTTCGAAAAGGCGAAAACCAAACAAATCACTACCCCCAGCGTGCCCGCTATGGGTGCTGATTGAAATACATTAGCGGCATCACCGTCTTTGGTGACACGCAAAAACGCAGCAATTGCAGCACCAAGTATAATGCCGCCTTTAAACACATTGGGCACAACTTTAATTAGCTTAGCGCCAAACCCGGTAACCCCTAAAAAAATCAGAATAAACGCGAAGTTTAATGAGAGTGCAGTCATGACTTGGAATTGAGAGGTATGATCGCCTATATAAGCGGGCGCTGTAATAAAAGCGACCACGAAAGGTATAGCAGGAGTTAGCCAACCTGGCGCATATGGGTCGCCAAAAAACATCCAGGAAAAAGAAATAAGAATGCTATGAAACATCGCCATAGTCACTGCTTCTTCAAAATTCAGTCCCAATAAAGCCATGAAATAAGGTACCAAAGCTAATCCTGTTGCACCAGCTACAGCTAGCCCCTGCAGCATGTCGGACAATGAAAAGCGCATATGAACTAGCGGGATCCGCATAGTAAATGGACCCCACTTAAAACCGGGTTGCACTTCTCCTTCAGGTCTTGTCTTTAGCATATTTTTATTCTCAGTAGTGGGTTGGAAATTTATAACATACACACTCATTCGCATGTTGCTGCTACTAGTTGCATATGGTCAATTAGCAAATTGGACACCTTATTATTACAGCGTTTTTAACAAAAAAGAATCAAATGTTTTACATATCGATAGGTGATTTGTTCAGAAAGCTCACTTTTGAACGGGATAAGAAGACACCCATTGTAAATGTTGTCAAATAACGCTGAATATTCAATTTAGTTACCCTGTGGATCTGTGTAATTTGCGGCTCATAGGTTTCCATGCAGTAGATGCTCGAGTTTTGATCTACGTCAACACATCACAATGGAGTATGACTCAAAATCGACCTTAGTTTTCAGTTCCTATACTAATTAAACCCGGAGTCAAAAATGACCACCAATACTGCCCCCTTAACCTACGTATATTCATTTAAAGACGGTGATGGTAAAAACAAAAAATTGCTAGGCGGCAAAGGTGCCAACCTCTGCGAAATGACTCAAATAGGTATTAATGTTCCCCCCGGTTTTGTCATCAATACCGAAGCTTGCCTAAGTTATCTCGAAACCAAAGACCAGCACATACCCGATGGTTTACTTGAACAAGTACATAAACAAATAAAAACTCTGGAACAGGCTACCGGCAAAGGTTTTGGTGACGCCGACAATATGCTGTTGTTATCGGTACGCTCTGGTTCAGCCATATCCATGCCAGGTATGATGGATACCATTCTTAACCTGGGACTTAATTCGAAAACACTCCCCGGTCTGATTAAACAGACAGGCAATAAACGTTTTGCATGGGATGCTTATCGCCGTTTTGTACAATTGTTTGGCAAGGTTGCACTCGGCATTGCTGATGACAAATTTGACAAACCCTTCGATGCCATCAAAAAACGTGAGGGCTTAGTCGAAGACACAGCTCTTTCTGCCGAGCATTTTCAGGAAATCACCCATATCTTTCTTGAGGTTGTTGAAAGCGAAACCGGCAAACCCTTTCCTGAAGATGTTTATGAACAACTGCAAATTTCCATTAAAGCGGTCTTTAATTCATGGTTGGGTAAGCGAGCGATAGACTATCGCCGTGAGTTTAACATCACACCCGTCATGGCTAACGGTACTGCTGTCAATATACAGACCATGGTGTTTGGAAACATGGGCAATGATTGTGCTACCGGTGTTGGCTTCACGCGAAATCCGGGCACCGGTGAAAATGTCATGTTTGGTGAGTACCTGATCAATGCCCAGGGGGAAGATGTGGTCGCGGGCATTCGCACACCCAAACCGGTGCACGAGCTGGAACAGGATATGCCGCAAATGTACAAAGAACTGGTTGCCTTGCGTAACCGCCTGGAAGACCATTATAAAGAAGTGCAGGATTATGAATACACCATCGAAAATAACGTCCTGTTCTGCCTGCAAACACGCGATGGAAAAATGAATGCTACCGCTCGTGTGCGCACTTCTCTGGAAATGAGTAATGAAGGATTGATTACACGTAATCAAGCGCTATTACGCATTAACCCTGAAGAACTGGAACAACTGTTACACCCGCGTCTTGACCCCGAATCAAAACAAATACCCGTTACACAGGGCCTGTCGGCCTCTCCGGGTGCTGCTTCAGGAAAGATTGTGTTTGATGCTGATCGTGCCGAACTGGCTCGTGATGAAGGCAAAAAAGTCATTCTGGTGCGCCAAGAAACTAAACCGGAAGATATACACGGCTTTTTTGCTGCCGAAGGTATACTTACCAGCCGAGGCGGTAAAACCTCACATGCTGCCGTAGTCGCTCGTGGTATGGGTAAGCCCTGTGTGGCTGGCGCTGAAGGCATTATCGTTGACGTTGAGAAACACATTGCTAGCATCGGAAATACTATCCTTCATGAAGGTGACACCATTACCATTGACGGTGCAAACGGCAATGTTTACCTGGGTGAAATAGACACTGTGCCACCGCAGTTTTCTGATGAGCTTCGAACCTTGCTTAGCTGGGCAGACGAAGTTTCTACTCTAAAAGTCATGTGTAATGCCGACACCATTGAATCAGCCAGCCAGGCATCTGATTATGGTGCTATGGGTATTGGCCTGTGTCGCACAGAGCGCATGTTCAACGCACAGGACAGGCTGCCTTTGGTTATCGATATGATACTGGCAAAAGACAAAACTGATCGGCAGCAGGCGCTGGATGTTCTGCGTCCGATACAAAGAGGTGACTTCAAAGATTTGTTTAAAGTCATGTCTCCCCGGCCAGTCACCATCCGGCTGCTGGATCCCCCTATTCATGAATTTTTGCCCAGTGAAAAACAGCTTGAGCAGGAAATTGTTCACCTTAAACGCCTCCGGGAAACGGTTGAAGGCGTTAATGATTTAATGAATACCATGCAACTGTTAGAACGTGAAGCCGATGACGAAAAACTGCCTAAACCTTTTGCCCCCGGAGGGCGTGCACTGGTGGAGTCCGCTATCGCCAAAAAAGAACAGATGCTATTAAAGGTACGTGAACTGTTTGAGGTTAATCCGATGCTAGGTCATCGTGGTGTGCGTCTGGGTATTACTTATCCAGAAATTTACGAAATGCAGGTACGCGCGGTATTGGAGGCCGCGGCTGAATGTAGCAAAGAAGGTTTTGATGTATGCCCTGAAATCATGGTACCCCAGGTGTGTACCGCCCAAGAATTATTATGGGTAAGAAAAATTGTGGATAAAGTGCTGGCTGAAGTTGAGGTAGAGCATAATATTAAACTGAAATTTAAATTTGGCACAATGATAGAAGTGGTACGTGCCTGCATGCGCGCAGGCCATCTGGCGGAAACCGCCGAGTTCTTCTCCTTCGGTACTAACGACCTGACACAATCATGCTTTTCCTTTTCACGTGAAGACGCAGAAAACAAGTTCCTGCCATTATACGAAGAGAATATTATTCTTCAGGACAATCCATTTGAAACACTCGATGTTAAAGGTGTCGGTCGTCTAATGGAAATTACTGTGCGTTGGGGACGTAAAACAAAACCCGATTTGAAAGTGGGTATCTGTGGAGAACAGGGAGGGCATCCAGAGTCGATACGTTTCTGTAATCATATTGGACTGAGTTATGTTTCGTGCTCTGCTCCCCGTGTGCCGATTGCCAGGCTGGCAGCTGCTCAGGCTAAGTTAACTGAAAAGGATTACTCTCTTTAGTAAAAAAACAAGAACGCTACCGAGTTAATATAGGCTTGTTTTTCAAAAAGATATGCGGATCGCTTATCTTCACGGCCATCCCATATTTCGATTTAAGTAGCTACTTTATAAGCGTGTTCTGGCCGCGAAACTACAAGACATAACAAGTTCTGGGGACACGTTTACCGGTGTCCCCTATTGATTGCTTATTGCTTGCTTTTTTCTGGGTTTGTTTTAGTGCTGTTCTGCTTGGCCGGATCATACTTAGCAAACCAACCCATGATATTGTCGGTTTTGGAGATCAAGCGGCTGGGACGGGAAGCAATATAATGGGGAGCGCCAGGTACCCGTATCAATGCTGTATCTACTTCTAACATTTTCAATGCAGTATAGAATTGTTCTGCTTCCCAAGCAGGAGTCCGGTAATCCTCCTCGCCGACCATGATTAACGTTGGGGTCTTAACTTTGTCTACATAACGTATAGGCGAATGTTTTAAAAACGCTTCAGGATCAGCCCAAGGATCAGCGCGTATCCAATGTCTGCGAACATATTGGCCAATATCTGCAGCTAGTGCCATGGTCATCCAATTTATTACCGGTTTAATAGACGCGGCGGCTGCAAATTGTTGTGTTTTGGTTACAATCCAAGCCGTTAAAATACCTCCCCCTGAACCACCGGTGACAAACAAACGATTAGGATCAGCGTATTTGCGAGCCACCACATGGTCTACTACAGTCATTAAATCATCATAATCATATCCCGGGTAGGCTAAATCAATGCCAAGGGCAAATTCTTCTCCGTAACCAGTAGAGCCCCGAGGATTAACCCAAACAGTGACATAACCTTCGGCTGCATAACGCTGCATTTCGCTAGTAAAAAAGGGGCCATACATGGCATAAGGTCCACCATGAATTTCTAGGATCATCGGAAAGCTACCATCTGCTTTAAAGTCAGGAGGAAGTGCGACCCAAGCTTCTATTTCGAGGCCATCATGAGAAGATTTGACCTTAATTTCTTCAATGGGAGCCAGATCTAGATAAGGTAGTACATCCTCATTTAAAGCCGTCAGGATCCGCTTATTTCTTCCCTTAATATCTACCAGACCTACTTCTGCTGGACGATCACTAAAACCCGCTGTAAAGGTTATCACTGGCCTTTTGCCACCGCTCACAGAAAAACTACCGTCTGCATATGGCCGACCAATTGATGTTCCACCAATGTTAGTCACAATCCTGGACACCTTGCCTTTTAGGGAGATTTTGAACAGGGTTAATACACCATAGTCTTCAGACAATACCAACAGGCTCTTACCGTCAGGAGCCCAGGCCGTTTGACCAATACTACCCTCAAATTGCTCTGCCAGGGGACGGTAATTAGAACCATCCGCATCGATTAAATACAGATCATTCTGTTGATAAGACAATGTCTTATCATCGTAGCCCCGAAACGCAATGGTTTTGCCATCTGGTGACACACTGGGTGAGTAGTCTGGTCCATCCCGCGTAGTTAAAGCAGTTAAACTCAGATTAGATAATTCCAGCTTATAGATTTCACTCTCGACGGGGTCAAGATCCCTATCTTCAGCCAAGTTGCCGGTAATCAATACACTATCATTGTCGAGCCATTGGGGATTTGACAGCCCAGACTCTTCAAAAGTAACCTGCCGTGGAGTGCCACCATCGACAGGAAGGATAAATATTTGACTAGCACCATCTTGCAAATAACCTGCACCATCGAAACGAAAGGTTAGATCGTCTATCACATTGAACGGTTCATTCCACTCGGCCCCTTTGGGTTGCTTAAGTGGTGTGGCAAAAGAAGGTTTATCCGCTTCGACAAACATACTAAAGGCTAGCAGTTTTCCATTTGGTGACCAGACTGCTCCAGACGCACCTTTATGTAACTGGGTGAGTGAAAAACTCAGGCCCGAGTCGATAAATACTCGTCTTAACTGGGGTTTGCCGTCTTGGTAACTTGCAAATATCAGACTTTTCCCGTCAGGAGACCAGCGTGGAGATGATGCATTTTTGTCAGCGATTAATGGCCGATTCGTCCCCGATTTGAGATCTAATATCCACAACTTCCCTACATCCTGGTCAGTCATAATGTCCATACTGTGGCGCACATACACAACAGTTTTACCATCAGGAGAAACCTGTGGATCATTTGCGTACTCCATATCGAATACACGCTCGGCAGTGAATCGTTTTGAGAGAGTTTTGTTATCTTGAGCTGCCACTGCAGCTGTCACTACTAAGCTAGTGATAACCATCATCACCCAAGCTATTGTTTCTAAAAGCTTTGCAGGGACAGCTTTTAGTGGGGAGGTTGTTTCAGTTGGTTTGGGCAATTCATAGCACTTAGTGGGTGTTATGAGACGCATGGCATTCTCCTAGGGAAGCTGTGTTGCATCGACTTAACTTAGAGTTAACTTTACCTCGCTATAAATAGCCTTACAACTGTACCAATGAAAATTGTTGATACTTATATGGAAGCTTTTGTGATGTATATTAAATGGAGGCAGCACAAATCTGAATAGCAGAGTATTCGCTTTGGGGGTGCCATTGAGTAAGCGAAACGTCTTTCTAGTTCCTGAGCGATCTGACTCCCCTATGTCCCCTTCGGATTTTGTAAAGATTAGGCAAATAGACTGTCAGGATAACGACATCCAGCAGCTGCTGCTCTTGGAATTTGCTAAGTACTAGGTGAGATAATCTGATGGAATTAAAAGGCAAAGTCAGCTTTAAGCTGCTTTGCCTTTTATTTATCTTTAAGTATTTTGGAGAAGTTGAAACACTAAAAATGTGTTTTGAAAAAACTCAAGAATTTATTGGAAGCTTCAATACGATTTGCTTTCTTACTAAAGCCGTGACCCTCATCATCAAACACCAAATAATCAACGTAAGTTCCGCCGGCTCTGATGGCCTCAACCATGTCGTCACTTTCAATTTTTAACACTCTAGGGTCATTTTTCCCTTGCACAACGAGCACAGGATTTTTGACCTGATGGCCAAAGAACACCGGAGAAATACTGTGTAAGCGCTCTTTATCTGTATTTGGATCACCTAACTCATCATAAAGAGACTGTCTAAATGCTTCCCAATAAGGCGGAATACTTTCTAGTGTGCGCACCCAGTTTGTCACACCAAAAATATTGACTCCTACCTTAAACTCATCGGTAAATGACATCGCTGCCATGGTTAAATAGCCGCCATAACTGCCACCAATTACACCGATCCTATCTTTGTCGACCCAATCTAAAGTTTGCAAATAATATTTGTTATAAACAACATCCTTTAAATCATGATCACCATGTTTCTTATCATCTAAGTGAAAGAATGTTTTGCCATAGCCACTCGAACCACGGTTATTTATTTTAAAAATAGCGTAGCCGTTATTGACCAAATGCTGGACCATGGCTGAATATCCTTTACGACTTTGTCCACCAGGGCCGCCATGTATCCATACCAGAGCTGGTACCTTCTGTGTGTCTGCCTGTTTTGGTTTATATAAAATGCCAGGGATTTCCAAACCATCAAAGCTTTTAAAGCGAACAACTTCCCCAGCGACCAAATTCTCTTCGAGAATATTGGGATTACCGCTGTCACTTAAACGTTTAACACTATCCGAGCCTAGTTTATGAACATATAAATTCGACGGAGACGTATCAGAGTTGATATAAAAGACCAATTGGCTGGCGTCGGCGGAAAAGTTAACACCACTTAAATCTCCACTCGGCAGGTTAGGTAGGGCCAACTGTTGTTTTGTCGTTAAATCAATTATTTCTAGTTTAGTTTGCGCATCTGCATTAACGCCGGTCACTTGGTAACGACCGTCCTTAGAAAAGTAAGTGAAGCTGACGTCCCAATCAGCAACATAATTTACTGCTTTAGTTTTTGCCTTCAGATCATAAGCCCAAGCCTGTTTATACTCACCAAATTCATCAGTAGAATATATCAGCGCTTTACTGTCACGAGTAAAGGTATAAGCACTGTGCTCTACATTGCCCTCATGCTCCGTAATGAGCTCAGCAGCTGCATCTTCCGAGTTTAGATTACCCAAATATAAGTTTGAATCAGCATTGGTATTTGTTTTACTTAACACTATATGTTGCCCATTGGGGCTGACGCTTTCGACCAAGTAGCCGGCATCATTCTGGTATACCAACTCCCTTGAATAATCGCTCACTTGATAGCGATAAACATCAAAAAATTTAGGATCTCTTTCATTAGTAGAAACAAAGAACTGTTTGTCATCTTCATGCCAACTAACAAAAGAAGCCTTTAAGTCTGCTCCCGGAGTCAGATCTTTTTCCGCTCCTGATAGCTCCCTAACATATAAATGGTTTAATTCATCACCGCCCTTGTCTGCGCTATAAAGAATTCGGTCATCCCCTGGAAACCAACTTACCGCAAACACAGACTCAAGCGTTGATTGGGTTAACTGCACCGGAGCTGAGCCATCAAGAGGCATTTTATACGCATTAAATATACCGGTTTGATCATTGCTAACCAGCACAGCACTGGCATCGACATTAATTGATGAGCCAAACACCGAGGTTGTTTTATAAAACTCTTCGGCACTATAAGTCTGAAAAACCGCTTTGTTTTTTTCAGTAAGCGCCTGCTTAACAACTTCTTCCGCTGGTTTGGAACAGCCAAAAAGCAATAGTCCTGCGCAAACAACAGTTATAAATTGGGGGGATTTTATCACTAGTTAATTCCTTTATAATTATTATTGCTCTGATCCAGCAATAGTATAAGCAGCTTCTTTTTTTCGGATATCAGTATAAGGCATAAGAATAAAAGTTATCCATATGAAATTAATGGCGACGAAATAGACTGCCCGATTAACTTGAGAATTCAAAAATTTTAAGGGCACTTTCAGCACTGACCAATAGATCTAAAATTACCTTTCAAACAGCTGGTTTATATCCTCAAGCTTCAATTTTTTAAATATTTTAGGTGCTTAATCTAGAAGTGATGACTATAAATAATAGGGTTAAGAGTTTTCCAAGGGCCGATTATGAATAAGGTTTTATTACTTATGGTAGTAAGTTTTTGCTGTATTGCTTGCAGCGATAAAGGCGTCTTTCACACCTGGCAGACCAGTTCCAGTATGTTAATAAAATACGCTGAACAAGAAAAAAACAAATTACCTATTGGGGAAAATACCGAAGCAGAGAAAAAATACCTGCTGCTCTACGATATTTACATCAAGGCAAACAGTTATGCAGTGTTGAACAAGATCTTCTTTATATTATCGATCATTTCAGCTTTGGCGGTTTTCTTATGGCCGTCAATAAGTGTAATGTTCAAATCTAATCTGGAAAAACGCGAATGGCTAAGATCGGCCACAGTGCAAACCACTGTCACTGCGATTGCGGCGTTAATGTTTACCTTTTATAGCCAGTATAAAGAGAAACAAACCTATGCCGAAAACCTTATGCGTTATGTGGTGTATTCAGAACATACCAGTTCAGATCTAGCTCTGAAAATTTCTGAAGAACTGGCAAAAATAGATAATGGCTTTAGCTTTCATAGTGTAATGAGCAAGGGAGACAACGGGTCCTGACACCGGGGTTATTTTGTGTCGGATCCGCCGAGCTAACTTTTTTGAGCTGGCTTGTATAATTTACCTACAAGACTTACTACCAGTAACACTAATGCGCCAGCAATTATGCCAACTATTCCCTCAATAATAATAGCGCTGACTGTTGCCACTGTGCCTTGAGCGGAAATACCAATTAGATGACTTGCACTTTCAATTAGGTGATGAATAAAATCAATATTGTGCACCAATATCCCACCGCCGACCAAAAACATCGCTGCGGTGCCAACAATCGACAAGAATTTCATCAATAACGGGGCAATAATCAATAAACTGCGTCCGATCTGACGTTGCAAACCATTAAATGAGCCAGAAACTGATTTTCTGAGCATATATAGTCCAGCGTCATCTAACTTTACGATCCCGGCAACCAAACCATATACACCAACGGTTATGGCTATCGCAAGCATTGACACCACGATTACCTGAGTCATAAATGGCTGCGCGGCGACCGTTCCCAATACGATAACCACTATCTCTGCAGAAAGGATAAAATCGGTTCGAATAGCGCCTTTTATTTTTTCTTTTTCAAGGCTCACTAAGTCGACCTTTGGATCAGCGACAGCAATTAACTTGGCCTTATGTTCTTCAGCTAGTTCTGCTTTACTATGCAGCCATTTATGGGCAATTTTTTCAAACCCTTCAAAACATAAAAATAGACCACCAACAATCAATAAAACGATAATCAAAAAAGGCATAAAGGCACTAATCAGCAATGCTGATGGCACCAGGATTAACTTATTCAAAAACGATCCTTTAGCCACCGCCCAAACCACAGGCAATTCACGTTCTGCTTTTACGCCAGACACCTGTTCGGCATTTAGCGCCAAATCATCACCTAAAACGCCAGCGGTTTTTTTTGCCGCAACCTTGGATAAAACCGCTACATCATCCAATATGGTGGCGATGTCATCTATCAGTGCCAGCAAATTTGCTGCAGCCATATTTACATTCCTTTTTTAATCCGGCGCCACATGTTGCGCACTATTTATTTCAGTATATTTTATTTGCACACCGGTGTTCTTGGGGAGGATACTCTCAACATCTGTTATCACTACAGAGTGACTGGATAACTTGGCCAGACGCTGTTGTTCATGTAATAGGTCACTCAAGGGCACCAGTCGAATTCCCTGAGCGGCTAATGTCGGTAGATGTGCCTTCAAATATTGCATACTTTGCGGATAAGGATGCCCGATCCCCACGGCTTGCCCGTATTTTTTCGCCAGATAGATCAAGCGTTTAAATTGAGCGTCAATGTGCTCATAATCTGCCACATGGTCGAGAAACACATTGCGTTTTGTACTCAAAACGCCTTTTTGTTTAGCAATATTTTCTGCTTTACTGTAACGCGTAGTGCGACTATCGACAAAATATAGACCACGCTTGTGTAAAAACTCCATAGTGACCGACATGGGCAGGGTGAGCTGGGTTAACTTGCTGCCCATATGATTATTCACCCCCACAGCGTTCGGCACGGTTAACAAGGCCTGCGATAACAACTGAGTGATCAAAGAAGGCCCCATATCAGATGTTATCCCTCCTGGCCCAAGGCGTTTTCCACCTAAAGATTCCATAGGAATGTGTAACATGACTTCACGCTGCTGTTGCTCAGCACGCAGTGAATAAGGCTGTGAAAGGGTTTTGTGGGGAAGAATTGAGAAGGTCACTTCACTGGGAAGCTCAAATGCTTGAGCATCCTGTGTTTTGTTGCCCATGTCATCAATGATGAGGGCAATGTCAGCTGCCAGTGCCAGATTGACTATTTGCGCTAAGCAAATCCAGATCACCAGGACAAAAATAGTGTTTCGCACAACTCGTTATTATTATTGTTAGCTTATTGTGGTGTTTATTATGCAGAGGTTACTGCAAATTTAACACTACTTCCTAGCACTAATATCAGAGTATATACCCATGCCACCCCCAAATGACGGATTCAGCGGGAGTTTAAAGCGGTTTAGGCAAGGCGGCTATTTATAGGCGTCCAAAGTTTAAAAGAAAGGCAGGCTAAGTCAATAATAGCCAAGGCAGCATAAACCGCTTTAAAACCCGCGGGGACCGAGCCTCTGGGGTACTCCGCTGCGATATGCCCCCTCGTCACAACTGCTGATTGTTTAAATGGCGGTTGAGCCACCATCTATTGGCAAGGTGATACCGGTGGTAAAGCTGGCGGCGTCTGAACACAAATACAACACAGCAGCGACAACTTCCTCTGCCTTACCCACTCTACCCACTGGGTGCATGGCACCAATTGCCTGGGCTTTTTTAGGATCGCCTGCCATTGCCCGGCGATACATACTGGTATCGATTACTGCCGGGCAGATAGCATTCACTCGTATGCCCTTTTTCGCATATTCTACAGCTGCCGACTTGGTTAGCCCCACTACCGCATGTTTACTGGCAGCGTATATACTCATTTTAGGGGCGGCGCCTAAGCCTGCAACAGAAGCGGTGTTAACAATCGCACCGCCACCAGTAAGCAACATGCTGAGTATCTCCTGCTGCATACACAACCACACCCCTTTCACATTGATATCCATAATTTTATCAAATGTGGCTTCGTCGCCATCGGCCAACTTGCCCGTCTCAATATCGATTCCCGCATTGTTAAACGCAATGTCAAGACGCCCATATTTTTCTTGAATAAAAGCAAACAAGGCTCCGACTGATTGCCTGCTACCCACATCGCAATGATGGAACTGCCCGTGACCACCAGAGGCACCGATAACCTTTGCAACATTTTCGCCTTGCGGGTCGATATCAGCCAATATAACCTTGGCGCCTTGTGCAGCAAAGGCCCTCGCCGCCGCTTCACCGATCCCCGCCGCTGCGCCAGTCACCAAAACTACTTTGTCTATAAATTGTTGCTGATTGTTCATGCACTTTGCTCAAATTGTTAAATTGTCACAAGGTTAGCAGGCCAGAATCAAAACAGAAAATAGACACTTAGCATGGGTAGGTATCATTGAAATAAATGAATTTGGGGGAATCGAAAACAGCGGAGGAGCTGCTAAAGCCACAATGCGATCACAGGGATATGCCTTTGCAAGCGCCTAAAGTTTTACTACCGGTAATTTATCCTCTCAAACTCCTCCAAAAAACTCATGCCCTATACCAGTCACCATGACCTCTCGAACAGAACATTGCCAGCGAGTTTATGCACAATAGGAACCAGCAGGATAACTGACCTTTTGCTGATTCGAAGATATCTCTGATACGTCCTGTAATAATCAGGGTCTGCTCGAAGATTCATCTGGGGTCGGAAACTCACAATTTGATAAGCGGGTTTTAGACTAAAAACACTTAAAAGGAGAGTAAATCTTGGCATGCATATGAAAGATCCTTTTCGACCCCTAAGAACTTTTGAGAAACTCTAGCAAAAGAACACCATCAAAATGAAAGGAGATAGAGAGAATAAAATACAATACCGCGACAATATCCCATGTTGCCCATGTAGCTCTGAAAAAGATAAGTCAAATTTGCTTTCTTCGTCGTTTAAAAGGCTATTTAAATGGGCTTAAAATATATTAATAAAGAGTATAATATTACCGCAAAATGTAACGCCATAAAAAGAATGGGGATACGAGACTCTACGCTAGTGAAAGGATGGTAAATAGACGTATCTTTGCCCTCCCCCAACGCGATCCATTCCGCAGCATAAGCTTGCATGGGTAACTGTTTCTCTATTTCTAATATTGTCATAAATTTGGCGGAATTCAGTTCCTTGTATGACTGAATTAATCGAAACCACATGAAGCACACAGCCAATCCTGCGAATGAGACAGCTAGTGGAGCGATGTTTGGATGATTTTCTTGAAAGTTCATGTAGCTGACGAAAGAAATTAATACTGTATTTATAGTCAAAAAGAAACTGTTGGCTGTTTGTCGACGATCACTAATTGATTCAGCACCAGCCACGCACATTTTATAATATTCAAACAGCTTCGAGTGATTTTCATCCTCAATATCGACAGTCGAGTTAAACAAAGTGTTTTTAAAAGCGTCATGAACTATGGGCAAAATTTTATCCTAGCTGCGCTTAAATTAAAATAATTAGGCCAAATATTAGACTATTACAGTTTATTTAAAGATCTATATTTTTCCGATGTTGTCATTGCAGTAGTCAGTAATATGAATCTCATTAGACATCAAAGCATTGAGCAAGCCTGGTTTTTAAGCCCATTAGAATAAATGTCTACGTAATTAGTCACGTGTCCAACAATGACATTTACAGAAAGTAATTAACAAGATAGCCATAATAAGAAGCTGAAGAAATCCTGTTTTTAAGCTAATTGTGATGACTGTCTAGACAAAGTGTTTTGTGTATTACGTCTGAATGGCTTAGCCATAGATAATCGCGATCCCATAATAAGGTAGATTCCTATAGCGATTGTCACCGACAGCGTCACTAAGCCTATAATTAATATCACTTTCGCCATTTCAGGTTTACTAGGCAGTGCGTCACTGCCGCCACTAAAGGCTGTTTCTTGAGTTTGTAAGTCAAGACCGCTTTTGAAATCACAGTATTCATTAAGTGTGTTCACGCTTATATGAACGGATGTCGCACCAATCAATACAAGGCAAAACAATAAGTAATTTATTAGCGATTGGCTTGTAAGAGAAATACTTAAACTTAAAAATACGCAGATGGGTGTTAAAACGAGAAATGATGGGCGAATGGTCTGAAGCATTATTTTTAGCTTCATAGCTTTATATTCCTGAACGTCAATGGCGGTGTTACCTGCATTAAGCGGTTAAACATAGGTGGCTAAAATCGGTAATGGTCAAATACCTGCCAACTGTAAATTCTCCGACTTGAAAATACTTATTAGGCTTTATATAGTTATCTCACCCACCATATAATCCACAGCACTCCCTGAAAGGATAACTCTGTCATTGGCTAACTCACAATAGACGAGCCCACTGCGCCTTGAAATTTGTCGAGCTTTGAATATGTTTTTATTTAGTACCGATGCCCAATAAGGTGTTAATTCACAATGAGCAGAGCCCGTAATAGGATCTTCATTAACTCTTAACTTCGGAAAAAAACAACGACTGACAAAGTCGACATCGTTTCCTTGAGCAGTAACGACTACCCCTCTTAAATCAATATTTAACCACTTAGAAAAATCAGGAGTGAGATTCTTAACTTCATTTTCACTGTTCAGAACAATAATATAATCAAAAGCTTTCATGACTATTTTTGGTTTAACATTACCTAAGGCAGTAATTAAATCTGAAGGAATATCTGAATTTAAAATAACAGGAACTGAAGCGGGAAAATCCATACTAAAACCTGAATCTGTCTTAGTGACTATTAATTTTCCACTTTTAGTCTGAAAATTAATTTGAGGTCTAATATACCCCAAATGTTCATATAACACATGAGCACAGGCCAAAGTTGCATGACCGCACAAATCAACTTCTTCTACTGGAGTAAACCAACGGAGTTGAATTTCATGACCTGATGAAACAAAGAAAGCAGTTTCAGATAAATTATTTTCTTCTGCTATTTTTTGAAGGATGCTGTCATCAAGCCATTCATTTAATGGACAGACTGCTGCAGGGTTTCCTTCAAAAACTCTTGAGGCAAAAGCATCAACTTGATAGATCCTTAATTTCATGTGACTCCTAAGTGATAACGTGAGAGTAAAGCCTAAAGTAGAATCAACAAGACATACATAACGACAGCAGACAAAACTACACAGTTCTTCTCTTTGACTTGTTATGGTGGATATCCTGCTAATTACTGCTTATTAAAGTGTATCTGGGAATAAGGGCTAAGTTTACCCGGCCGCTATTTTTGGTGTTCAACAGCAAAAGGGTTTTTATCTCTAAAAGTGCCAATTGCCATGGCAATCGATAATAAAATAATTGAATTAAAAAATACCGGTACTATCACAAAATAATAGCCGAGCTCGTGCACCGCAGCACCGCCGATCACAGCGGTAACAGCAGTGGCTCCTCCCGGCGGATGCATACTGCCGGTAAAATGCATTGCTAACATCGCAATACCAATCGCTAAGGAAGATGCCAGAATTGGGTTCGGTACTAAATAATAGGCAGTCATGCCGATAAAGGCCGAGATCATATGACCACCAACAATCGGCCAAGGCTGTGAAACTGGACTATGAGGAATCCCAAAAACAAGCATCGCAGATGCCCCAGTGGATGCCAGTACCATTGGCATGCCTTCCGCCTCCAAAATGCTGTTACTGAAAAACGAAGCAAATAGAGTGGCTATAAATGCGCCAACAATTGAGATCATAAGCTCTTTATTAGACATAGTTTTCATCGCCATAGGATTATTATGTCAAATTCCAAGTTCTAAAAACCCAGAATAGCAGTCTCAAACTTGAAAGGCTAGAAGATAGCTCACGGGCAATTTTGGTCTAATAACTGGAAACATTCATGGCATTTGGTAACGGATTAATCGGGCGCCCCACAGAACATATTTGCTTAATTAATAAGCAGATCCAAGGTGAAATTGCAGCACCATTACTAAGCGAGTAGTTAAGGAAAGTCATTGCTCTGAGGCCAATCCTAAACGCCCAAGAATTGGGCTTTGCTTGCAGCACCTAGGAATTACGGAGACACCCATTATGGAAGAATAACGAATACATCCATTGTAATTTAATCAAATTATTAGAGTTATTTGACGACATTTAAAATGGGTGTCCATGTAGATACTCACTTACTTTTAATCCGTTTTTTCATTCACGAAAGAGCTTATCTTCGCAAACACCTCATCTGACTTTAAGATATTTCGATGCCCCAATCCTTTGGTTACAAATAACTCTGCTTGATTAAACACCGCCGCCAAACGTATCGATTCACTCACTGGCACTTCAATGTCATGTTCATCATGAATTAAGAGTGCTGGTACATCAGACGCTTGAAGCAATTTGGTAGCATCCAATTCAACCGGAGGCACACCTACATATTGAGCAATGAATTCGATGAATTTATTGGTGGATTTGTTGTTTAATCCCGCAAAACCCGAAAATCGACGTAGTACATTTTCGATCGATGACGGACCAGATACTAATACCAATCTATCTGTTGTTACTCCTTTTCCTACCGCAATCGCTGCAGCACCAGCGCCCATTGAATGTCCAATGATGGCATGAAAATGCCCTAGCTTTTGCTGTGCCAATTTTACCGTTTGTGAAAAAAGATAAGC
>JBLHNW010000002.1:0-31478 GCA_047622205.1 Paraglaciecola sp. | reverse complement strand
TGGATAGTACTATCAATCAACATATCGCCAGACAGAATTTTTTGCGCTAATGGATTTTCAATTTCTGTTTGAATAGCTCTTTTTAGGGGCCGCGCACCGTATACAGGATCAAAACCTGCTTCTGCCAACTTATCCAAAGCCGCGTTGCTTAACTCTAAAGTAAAGCCTTTATCCGACAGGCGTTTTCGTAATGACGAGAGTTGTACGTTTGCAATCAATTTTATTTGCTCCAATCCTAAAGGGTGGAAAACGACAGTGTCATCAATGCGATTTAGAAATTCGGGGCGAAAATGCTGAATAACGACTTCCATTACTTTCTTTTTCATTTGCTCATACTGGTATTCCTGGCTGGTTTCCTGAATAACATCAGAGCCTAAGTTTGATGTCATAATAATCACTGTATTCTTGAAATCGACTGTTCTGCCATGCCCGTCAGTTAATCTTCCATCGTCCAATACCTGAAGCAATATATTGAACACATCTGGATGGGCTTTTTCCACTTCATCTAGTAATATTACCGAGTATGGTTTTCTTCGCACAGCTTCTGTCAAATAGCCACCTTCTTCATAACCCACGTAACCTGGAGGGGCACCGACAAGACGCGAAACTGAGTGTTTTTCCATAAACTCAGACATATCAATCCGTACCATCGCACTCTCGGTATCAAACAGAAAATTGGCTAAGGTCTTACATAACTCTGTTTTTCCCACACCTGTAGGACCTAAAAACAAAAAAGATCCAATTGGACGGTCTGGATCGGATAATCCCGCCCGAGATCGCCTAATCGCATTGGAGACGGCGGTGACGGCTTCACTTTGCCCGATCACTCTTGTCTGTAACTCGTTTTCCATTTTTAACAGTTTATCTTTTTCTCCTTCAAGCATTTTAGCCACTGGTATACCCGTCCAGCGAGACAAAACATCAGCAATTTCATGTTCAGTGACTGTATTTTTGAGCAACTGAGTTTCGACAGTTTCAGACTCTGAGGCCAATTCCAGCTTATTTTCCAGCTCCGGAATTCGACCGTATTGCAATTCGGACATGCGACTTAAATCTGACGCACGACGTGCTATTTCCAAATCTAGCTTAGCTTGTTCCAAATCAGACCTGATATGTTGTGTTCCCTGCATTGCTTGTTTTTCTGCAAGCCAAATTTTTTCCAATTCAGAAAATTTAAATTCTGCCTGTTCACGTTCCAATTCAATCAACTCCAAGCGTTTGTGACTAGCTTCATCTTTTTCCTTACTCAATGCTTGTTCTTCGAGTTTTAACTGGATAATACGGCGTTCAAGCCTGTCCATATCTTCAGGTTTAGAATCCATTTGCATACGAATGCTAGAGGCAGCTTCATCAATCAAGTCGATTGCTTTGTCAGGTAATTGTCGATCACTAATGTAGCGATGAGATAAGTTAGCCGCGGCGACAATAGCAGGGTCAGTAATTTCTACTGAATGATGCAATTCGTAACGTTCTTTAAGTCCACGCAATATGGCTATTGTGTCTTCAACACTGGGTTCTTCTACTAAGACTTTCTGAAAACGACGCTCTAATGCAGCATCTTTCTCAATATATTTACGATATTCATCCAAGGTAGTGGCACCAACGCAGTGTAACTCACCTCGTGCAAGTGCCGGTTTAAGCATATTGCCTGCATCCATCGCCCCTTCGCCTTTGCCAGCCCCCACCATTGTGTGTAGCTCATCGATGAACAAAATGACTCTACCTTCTTCCTTCGAAAGTTCATTTAAGACAGCTTTGAGTCGTTCTTCAAACTCCCCACGAAATTTTGCCCCAGCAATCAGTGCGCCCATATCTAGTGACAAGACGCGCTTATTTTTTAAGCCTTCAGGTACCTCGGAATTGATTATTCGCTGGGCAAGCCCCTCGGCGATCGCCGTTTTACCTACTCCTGGCTCTCCGATTAACACCGGGTTGTTCTTAGTCCTGCGCTGTAAGACCTGAATGGTACGGCGAATTTCCTCATCTCTTCCAATAACCGGGTCAAGCTTACCTTGCTCTGCTCTTTCAGTGAGATCAGTGGTAAATTTTTCTAAAGCTTGGCGCACATCTTCAGCATTGGGATCGGTTACTTCCTGTCCACCTCGCATTTTTTCGATCGCTTTTTCAATTTTTTCCTTGTCAGCGTTAACCTGTCGAAGCAGATCACCCAACTTCCCCCTATCCTCCAGCGCAGCAAGTACAAACACTTCTGATGTGATGTACTTATCCTTCCGCTTTTGGGCGATTTTGTCACTTAGATTGAGCAATACCACTGCATCTTTGCCCAACTGTATATCGCCTCCTACGCCCTCAACTTTTGGAATTTTATCGACGGCTTCTGCTAGCCCGGAACGTAAAGCATTAACGTTAATATTTGTTTGATCAAATAAGGGACGAATAGAACCACTCTGCTGATTGAGCAGAGCAGTCATGAGATGCACAGGTTCAATATATTGATGGTCACGTCCCAAAGCAATTGATTGGGCGTCAGACAATGCCAATTGAAATTTGCTGGTAAAACTATCTAAACGCATATACATATTCACTCATAGTTTACTGATTGCTAATTTATGGGTGCAAGTGGGATAGGATTCAAGTGAAGATTGATTTAGTTTTGCTTAAGGTTGACTAGGATCAAGGTATAAATTCAGCTTATCTCGAAATACAGGTTTGGTTAATGAAGTTTCATTCGAAATAAATACATGAAACCATACGACCGCTACTCACAGTGGCAACTTGCTTTTCATTATTTAACTGCTGTAGATGTAAATGTGAGCTACGACGGTGAGAGAAAAATTTCTGTTGCTGAGAATAAGTACAATATTCACCACCAAAGACACCTTCTACTCCTTTTCTATGAAGTTTTTCTCTGGCAATCTGATAAATGTCAGCCATGAATTTAAGTTCACCAGATGGCGATTCAGGCACTGGCATAAACGCGGATTCGTGCTGATAAAAAGAATTTTTAACGATTTCCCCCACTTCAAAATGTTTTTGGCTAATTGCCGGGCCCAACCAGGCCATTAACTGATCCACATCACATGCCATCTGGTTCAGAGTATTTTCTATAATACCACTGGCCAAGCTGCGCCAACCTGCGTGAATCGCTGCCACACAACTGCCCTGTTTATTGCAGATTAGAACAGGTAAACAGTCTGCACTCATCACAGCACAGGTCAATTTTACTCGCCGTGAAAAACTAGCGTCAGCAATCGGTGGAGTCGCTAATCCAACTAAATCAGAGCTGAGTTCAATAGACCTATTACCATGAATTTGCTGCAACCAGACAATATTTTGATAGTTAGGCAATAAGGCTCTGTTTTCATCAACAATACTCTTGTCATCACCAACATGTTGTCCGACATTTAGCGTATCAAAGGGTGCTTTGCTTTTACCGCCAAGCCGGCTAGTAGTATAGGCTCTAACATTGTTAGGCGCTGGCCAGTTTGGCTGTATAAATTGCAACTGCCCCATCACTAGCCGACGTCAAGCGGGTGTATTACTGTATCTGCGCGTAGCACGTTTAATAAGTTCACAAAATCATCAGGCAAAGGAGCATGCCAGGACATCCATTCACCGGTAACCGGATGGCTTAGTTCTAGTTGCACAGCATGTAGTGCTTGTCTACGAAATTTACGTAATGTTTCAATCATTTCTGCACTGCTTGCTTTTGGTAAACGCGGGCGCCCGCCATAAGCTTGATCACCAACTAATGGATGACGTAGATGAGCCATGTGTACACGAATTTGGTGAGTGCGGCCGGACTCAAGTTTGAGTCGCAAATAGGTATGAGACCTGAATTTCTCCTTGACCCGGTAGCGCGTTACTGCCGGCTTTCCTGATTCACGAACCGCCATATTCGTTCGTTGTGTGGGGTGTCGCCCAATAGGCTCATCAACTGTGCCACCAGCAATCATGGTCCCAAATGCCACAGCTTCATATTCTCGACTAATTTCCCTGGCCTGAAGCTGTTCAACCAAATGAGTTTGTGCAGGTATCGTTTTAGCTACGACCATCAAACCCGTAGTATCCTTATCTAATCGATGCACAATCCCGGCGCGAGGCACACTAGCTATTTCTGGCGAATGACTAAGCAAAGCATTAAGAATTGTGCCATTGGCATTACCCGCACCTGGATGTACAACCAAATTCGCAGGTTTATTAATAACTAAGATATGATCGTCTTCGTAGACAATATTTAGCATAATATGCTGTGCTTCGTGCTGAGTTTGCAGCTCTATCTTCGCGTTAATTTCAATGGACTCGTCACCAAGCAGTTTTTCTCTGGGTCGGTTTACAATATGTCCATCAACTGAAACACTGTCCGCCAAAATCCATTCTTTTAAGCGAGATCGAGAATAATCAGGGAACAATTCGGCCAAAGCTTGATCTAAGCGTTTACCCAGTAACTCTTGCGGCACAATTGCCTGTAATTGAATAATTTCGTGACTGGTAGACATGTAATGAAGATCCTAATAGTGTTTTGGAACGATTAATATGTGCATAGCCCAAAGTGCTAGGGTAGAATGCGCTGCAATTATCGATTCGGAAAAACCCTATTCTAACGGATATTTCATTCTCAATGAATCGGATACTCAAATAAGAGCAAAAAGAGCAATATGATAAGTAGAATATTTTTAAAAAAATTAGTTTTAGCCAGTGCTGTATTGATAATGGCCGGATGTTCATCCACTCCCGATGATGATGAATTAGATATCGGCAATAGAGGGCCTGAATCACTTTATCAGGACGCTAAAGAAAAAATGCGGCTTGGTAATTTTAACGCTGCCACAGCGACTTTAAGTGCCATTGATTCTCGTTTTCCATTTGGACCACTTTCTCACCAAGTTCAGTTGGACTTGATATACAGCTATTATAAAACCGGAAAAAGTGACCAGGCAATAGCAACAATTGACAGGTTCACACGCCTAAATCCGAATCATTCGGATATTGATTACGCCATTTATATGCGCGGTCTAACCAATATGGATTCAGATAACAACTTGTTTCAGGATCTTGTTGGCATTGATCGCTCAGATAGAGATCCTACTAATTCTCGTGAAGCATTTGAAGATTTTAGGCGTTTGATTCAGAAACACCCAGACAGTAAATATGCGGCTGACGCGCAAAAAAGAATGTTATTCATCAAGAGTCGATTAGCCAAATACGAAATAGCCATTGCTCGATTCTACATGCGTCGTGAAGCTTTTGTCGCTGCCGCCAATAGAGGACGTTATGTGCTTGAATATTACTCTGACACCGACCATGTTCAGGAAGCACTGGAAATAATGGTAGAATGTTATGACCAACTGAAACTGGATGTTCTAAAGAACAACGTGATGAAAACCTTAAAATTAAATTATCCGAACAGCAGTTTCATCAGCTAGTTAGTCTATGATAAAAATTGAACATAAAAACCGTGCTCTTTAGCGCGTTTTTTATTGGCTACACTTCAAGTAAATTTATATTGGTATATATCAATGCCACCTCAAAACGAGGGATTCAGAACGAGTGTTCAGAGATGGCTTGGGTAAAATCCTTAGTAAAAACTCTCTCTACTTTATGCTCCCCTTAGCGGAAAACATAAAATAGTTTAGCAAAGGCAATTTGCCCTTGCTAACTGCGTCTTGTTTTGTCGTGAATGCTATGAAGTTATTTAAAAAACATATGGCTAAATGGATTAAGCATGCGCGCAAGGCCTGAAGTAAAATGTAAAGGCTTATTCACAATAGTAAACACCAAGCAACCTTCATCAGCTTCAGAATGAGGTAGATGTTTATTACTGCCATCCAACAGAGTGAAATCGCCACAGTCATAATCAGCAAGACCATCACTATACTGGCCATCGATAACTAAAGTCAGTTCGCTTCCCTTGTGAGTATGCTCGGGTACTCGTCCACCCTTTTCCATGTAAATAAACGTTCCTTTGCCCACTTCACCGAGTTCAACAGGAGCCTGCCACAGTTTATCCACCAAACGCGACCAGTTCCCCGTTTTACTTGTAAAACGGTGCAGCGCTCTGGGCAAGGCGAAATGTCGCCCATCAAGTTCAAGTGTCGGCTTGATATACACTGCGTCTTGAGTGGCGACGGGTAAATTAGTAATATCGGCCAGCATATCCTTGTAACATGGCCCTAGGGAGGTTCCCTCACTCAATGCCTCGATACTAGCACACTCCAGAAAACGCCTAGAGTAAGCCCTACAAACACCACACATATCTATATGTGCAGATATCATCAAGGCCATAGCAGGTTCACAATTGCCAACAGAAAACTGTTCTAATTGCTGCGAAGTTGGGTGAAAACTAATCATAATCTTTTAACATCTCTTTCAAACGTTGCAGTGCAAGCCTGGTACGTGATTTAACCGTACCAAGTGGTATGTCCAACTCATCTGCCACTTCTTGTTGGGATTTACCCTCAATGTAAATAGCTTCAATGACAGACTTCTGTTTGGTTGGAAGCATCTCAAATAAAAGTGCAATTTCATCAACCATTGTTTGATGTTCCAAAGAAACATCGTTTGCATCAGCTGTTTGTTCGCACAACACCGGCCATAAATCATCCGCACAAATGTCTTCTTTTCTGTTGCGTTGCTTGCGCAAAAGATCAAATCGAATATTACGCGCAATGGTAAAAATCCAGGTGGAAGGGGAACCTTTCTCGGAATTAAATAAGTGTGATTTTTGCCAAACGTTAGACATGGTATCTTGCACTAATTCCATAGCCAAAGCCTCATTGCCTATTTGTTTCAAAGCGTAGGAGCGAAGTCTTGGAGCAAAATAATTAAATATTTTAGAGAATGAAATTTTACATCGCTCACTAGCAACACTCGCAAGATATTCCGACATTTCTTGCGCACACTCTTTGGGCTTGATGGAATTAGTAAACTTTGCTTCCAAGTGGATTCCGACTAACATTTCTCTTCCAAGTTACGGTACACGGTTATATTGATACCAGTAATACTTAGAAAAGGATCATTTTATGAAGTGTGTCAGAAATTCAAGGGCTTTGACATAGTTATTTTGTTTTAGAAAATGCTGTTTTTCTTCTATATTGACTGGCAGTAATTCCAACCAACGATATACCACCCAAATGGGATCGGTAAAAAGCGGCCTCTCGTAAAGGGATTCTAAATTCGGATATTGATCAAACACTTCCTTCAATCTATCGTCTAGCGGTTTAATATCTGCTATTTCCCCCTCAAAAATCCAGGCAGGTAACCATTCACAGCTACCGACTCTTAGCTCGTCTGATTCAGTCTCAATGTCAGATATTCTAAAGCATTTATCTGCTTCGATAGTGATTCCCAAAAGACCACCTGCTAACACTTCAAAGTCGACCACTTTGACATGGGTACCAATCGAGCATATATGCTGGTTCAGCTGTTTGTCTCCCTGTGAATTAAGCATACAAATACCAAAACCTTTGTCTGCCGCACACGCTTCTTTAACCATGCGAATATATCTGGGCTCAAATATCTTCAAGGACATTTTTCCACCAGGTAGAATATGCGCAGATATGGGAAATAATGGCAGAGTGAATTTAGGAACCATTTTGACGTTCTTTAAATGTGTTATGTGTGCTGAGTACGGCGTTAAAAATGAATTGGATCTTAAAAATTTTAAGATTAATAACAACAACGTTTGATCCGAATGCCCTATGCAATGGTAATATTTGCAACGATTAGTGATTTTTGACATGCACTTAGTCGACGGGCGAATTCCAGGTGCCGAGCCATTAACTAGTCACCTGAGTAATTCACACGGTTCAAGGTATTCGGTCTATAGGAAATATGTTCAGTCTCGGAACTACCGAAGTGATTCATAAAGCTTTGATGGTACTTAAAACTCATAAAACAACAACATGTTGGCCAATAGTATAGACCCCAAGGCACCCAGCTAGCCTCAATATGCAGATTTGCTTGTTTGAACGGGTGAACATCGGAATTTTTATAAGCGCTCGAAATAAAACATTAATTTCGACCGGGAGAACAAACTTAATGGGTAAAAATATTGCCATAATCGGCAGCGGAATTTCAGGTTTGACTTGTGCCTATTTGCTGAATAAAAAGAATCAAATAACGGTGTTTGAAGCAAATGATTATATTGGCGGACATACCGCCACCAAAGATGTAGTCGTCAATGGAAAAGAATACGCTATTGATACCGGTTTTATTGTTTACAACGACTGGACCTATCCAAATTTCATTAAGTTGATGACTCAATTAAATGTAGTGACTCAAGCGACTGAAATGAGTTTCAGTGTTAATAATTTATCTCAAAATATTGAGTATAATGGCAATACTATCAATAGTTTATTTGCCCAGAGACGCAACATTTTGCGCCCCAGGTTTTATCGTATTGTTAAAGATATTTTGCGTTTCAATAAATTGTGTAAAACCGATGCCGTATTGCAACAAGAACACGGCAAACAGACCTTGTACGAATTTCTGCAGTCCAATAAATTTAGCGAAGATTTTAATAATAACTACATATTGCCCATGTGTGCTGCGATCTGGTCTGCTACTTTAGAAGACATAAAAGCTTTTCCATTCTCTTTCTTCCTACGATTTTTTAATAACCACGGTTTGTTAAACATTACGGACCGCCCTCAATGGCATACGATTGTTGGTGGTTCACGAGAATACATTGAACCTTTGACACACAAATTTGGAGATCGAATACGCCTTAACAGCCCTGTTACCTCAGTAGTCAGGCAGGACAATAAATATATTGTAAATGTACAGGGTGCTGAAGGTGAATTATTCGATGACGTTATTTTTGCCTGTCATAGTGATCAGGCTCTTAGTCTACTGGCAGAACCGAGTGCTTTGCACCAAGATATCTTAGGTGACATAAGTTATCTGGAGAACGAAGTGGTGCTGCATACTGACACCACTGTTTTGCCCAAACGCCGACTAGCTTGGGCAAGTTGGAATTACCTTATTAAAGGATATGAAGGCGAGCAACAAGCCCCGATTGTGCTTACTTATAATATGAATATTCTGCAGCGTTTGTCATCTGAAACGACATTTTGTGTCACTCTCAATAACAGTGCCGATATTGATACCGATAAGATCTTAGGGCTATACCATTACGCTCATCCGCAATTTAACACTAAATCAATTGCTGCTCAGCACAGACGTTTCGAAATATCAGGTAAAGACGGTCTGCATTTTTGCGGCGCTTATTGGTATAACGGCTTTCATGAAGACGGCGTCACGAGTGCCTTAGATGTCTGTCGTCATTTTGGAGAAAGCCTGTAGTGCAAAGCGCAATCTATAAGGGCTATGTATACCACAGCAGATACGTTCCCAAAAAACATGCCTTTAGCTACAAAATATTTTTGTTATGGCTGGATTTGGATGAGATTTCTGAAGTTGAAAAACAGGTAAGAGGCTTTTCCCGCACATTTTGGTCTCCCTTGCGTTTTAAACGGGAAGATTATCTGGGTGATCCAAAACTTCCGCTAAAACAAAGCGTACTGCAGAAAATGTCCCAATTGGCAGGAAAAGATCTTAATGGTCAGATATTTTTATTAGGCCAAGTACGTACATTCGGACTGTATTTTAGCCCGGTCAACTTCTATTACTTGCGCAACGAAGATGGCCACTTCAGTCATTTATTGGCGGAAGTGAGTAACACTCCTTGGGATCAACGACACTGTTACTTGGTGGACTTAGCCGAGCAAAAAGATTGCGCTAAAATGTTTCATGTATCGCCATTTAATCCCATGGATATGCAATACAAATGGCGAATATCTCAGCCAGAACAAAATCTCACGCTAACCTTGAGTTGCTACAAAGACATTAAACATTTTGTCGCCAGTATGAAATTAATCCGTCAAGAATTGAACTCATCCAGCCTAACTCGCGTATTGCTTACTATTCCAAGTATGACAATCAAAACCGTGGTCGGTATTTATTGGCAGGCACTTAAATTATTTTTGAAGCGCTTGCCCATATACGCTAATCCAACACAAGGTAATAAATAAGTATGTCAAATGGTGAACAAGTGCTATGTATCCCAACTTCAATGTCTTGGCGCGATAAAATCAGTAGAAATATCATGCTCAAAGTTTTCTCGAGCTTGCCTGAAGGTCAGATAATAATTAAAGAAAATGGAGTTCTGGTTGATGTATTTGGTCAAAAAGGTGCTGAATTACATGCCGAAATTGATTTCCTAGACTTAAGCACTTACCGCCGTTTGTTGTTTGGCGGCAGTGTCGCTTCCGGTGAAACATACTCTGAAGGATTATGGACGACCCCAAATCTAACTAACGTGATACGCATTTTTGCGCGTAACTTGCCCATACTTGACCGATGGGAGTCTCGGATGGAATGGTTGGCCTTACCCATAAGAAAATTAAGCCATCTAGCGACACGCAATTCCACAACTCAAGCAAAAAAGAACATTGCCGCACATTATGATCTAGGCAACAAACTATATACCCGTTTTTTAGATGACAGCATGATGTACTCCTCCGCAATATTTCCTTCCCCGGAATCGTCTTTGGCAGAAGCCCAGCAAGAAAAATTGAGAACAATATGTGAAAAATTACAATTGTCTCCCAGTGATCACTTATTGGAAATAGGCACAGGATGGGGCGGTTTAGCAGTTTATGCAGCCAAAAATTATGGATGCAAAGTCACCACCACAACTATTTCAGATGAACAACATCAATACGCAGCGCAATGGCTCGAACGAGAGGGATTGCAGAACCAAGTCACTTTGCTAAAACAAGACTATCGCCTATTGGAAGGTCAATTCGATAAGTTAGTTTCCATTGAAATGATTGAAGCGGTTGGTAAAGAATACCTGCCAACTTTCTTCAAAAAATGCTCAAGTCTCCTAAAACAGCAGGGGGTCATGCTGTTGCAGTCGATTACTATAAGCGATCAACGCTTGGACAGTTACAGTAAGGGTGTGGATTTCATCCAAAAACACATTTTTCCTGGCGGCTTTCTCCCTTCCCAATTACTGATTAATGAACACCTGAAAAAACACACCGATATGATGGTCCGTGATCTACATGATATAGGCCTAGATTACGCTAAAACATTACAACACTGGCATATTCAATTACTAAAAAACAAGGACGTATTGGCTCAAGACGGGTACGACGAGCGTTTCATGAATATGTGGCGTTATTACTTCAGTTATTGCGAAGGTGGTTTTTTAGAGCGAACAATCAGCACGGTGCAATTAGTTGTGAGTAAACCATCCTATGTAGATGAAATTAAACGTTAGTTTGATTTCGAAATTAACAATGAGTAAGAACAAAATGAAGAGTAGTCGACTATATTTGTTTTTGCTTTTATTCTCTTTAACAACAGGAGCGGCAATGGTAAACCCAATAAATGGCCTCCAGAAAGTGGGTGAAGCCAAGCTAGAAATATTGTTCTGGGATATTTATACGTCTGAGTTATTTAGCGCCAGTGGCCGATATCAGAAGGATATTTATCCAATTGCCCTAAAAATAAAATATTTGCGCAATATAGATGCCGCTGATCTAATCGACAAAACGTTAGAGGAGTGGCTCAAACTAGGTATCACAAAAAAGCAAGCCAAGCCGTGGCTGTCTCAGCTTCAAGAACTTTGGCCAAATATAAAAAAAAGAGATGAGCTGCTCTTACTGGTTAACGAGGACAAAAGTAGTGAATTCTTTTTTAATGGAGAATCCCTCGGACAACTCGATGACAGCGAATTTGGCTCCAGTTTCCTGCGTATATGGTTAGACGAAAATTGTAGTTATCCAAAACTACGCAAAAAATTGATTGGAGAGGACAGTTGAATTTCCCCACAGTAAAAGTACTCGTTATAAGCCTATTTTTATTAACTGGTTGTAGCGCATCTTTACAAGACTACTCAAACAGTACTCCGGAATTTGAACTTAAAAAATATTTTGATGGTGAAGTAACTGCCTGGGGCATAGTGCAGGATTACTCCACAAAATTAAGTCGCCGGTTTTGCGTAGACATCATTGGTACGTGGAATGGCAGTGAAGGTCAGTTACACGAAACCTTTTATTACAATGATGGTGAACAACAAATCCGAATTTGGGATTTAAAGATATCAGCTGACGGCACTGTAACTGGTTATGCAGGTGATGTCGTTGGTCAAGCAAGTGGTGGCTCGAAAGGCAGTACTTTTAACTGGCAATACACCTTAATCGTTCCTGTTAGTGACAGTGAATACGAGTTTGCGATTGACGACTGGATGTTTCAAATGGATGAGACTCGTGTGATGAATCGTTCATATATGAAAAAATGGGGGATTACGGTAGCGGAAATATCGATCTTTTTTGATAAAACTCAGCCTATTCGCAAGTGCCAAGCTTAGCCCTAAACTATGATTATTTAACCGTACTTGAAACTAGTAGTAATCTGCGCTTAGTTTTGAGGTACAGAAGCTATGGAGGGACGACACTGCAACAGTTTTTAAAGACTTTGCAGTACCACAAATCAGACACCTGCTTTTGCTGGTGATTTAGCCTCGTATGTTTATTCCAATACAGAGATCGGTTTGGATATTTTTGGCTTGCCCTGATTAATGGAGATTTCAACTCTGCGATTACGCGTCCGATCATCGGCTTCATCATTACTCAATAAAGGCGCGGTATCGGCTTTCCCTACCACTGACATCCGACTTTCATCAAACCCGACCGCTTTGCGCATTTCTTCTGCTACCGCAACCGCTCTTTGCGACGACAGGTCCCAATTAGAGCGATACAGTTCGTTAGAAATCTGCTGACTATCACTATGCCCGGACACCTCAATGTCCCCCGGCATATCAGCCAAAATAGAGCCAATTTTGCGCAAGATTGGGATAAATTGTGGCTGTAAAAACGCGGAGCCAGCTGAAAAAGAACCATTCTCACGAATTCTGATCGTTATTTGCTGACCCAAGGCTTCCATCTCAATTGAACCATCCACAATTTCTTTTTCTAATTGCTGCGCGACCTTTTTCATTCGCTCATTACTTTCTTCTTGACTGGCCGCGGTTGTCGCAATGCTTTGATCAGAAGCCGTTTGTTGAGCCGCTCCTCCTCGTTCATCACCGCGTTGTTTTTGCCTGCCCCCCGCAGAGTCCTCACTGCCAGCTTGAAATTCGAGCATTTGTTGGGTCATTTCAATAGTTTGTTGCTGAATGGTTTCAATGGGAGTTGGATCTGGGCGACCTGGACGAAACTCCATGGCTATAACACTTGTTCCCTTAGGAATATCCTTTACTTCGATCTTATTTTGCACACCAAAAGCAAACTTCATCGAACCGGCTATTTGCTTAAACTTGAGCACATCCATTTCTGAAAATGACAATAATAATACAAAAAAGCACATCAACAATGACATTAGGTCTGCAAAGGTACCCATCCATGCAGGCAGACCTACAGGAGGACATTTAGGACATTCATCCATAAACTATTCTTCTTCCTCAGCACTACCACGTTTACTAGCGGCTAGATAATTCTTAAGAATACCTTCGATGACACGAGGATTTTGGCCATCAGCAATTCCAATAATTCCATCCAGTACCAGGCTTTGGTTTAACTTTTCCTCCTCGGAACGATTACCGAGTTTTATTGCCATTGGTAAGCAAAAGACATTGGCCAATACTGCTCCATATAAAGTAGTCAGTAGGGCAACTGCCATCGCAGGTCCAATAGATTTGGGATCATCCATGTTTGATAACATGGCAACCAAACCAATTAGTGTACCAATCATACCCATCGCCGGAGCAACGTCTCCCATGCCTTTGAAGATAGTAGCACCAAACTCGTGACGTTCGGTGGTCATGGAAATATCTTTTTCCATAGTCGCACGCACCACTTCCACATCATGACCATCGACCAACATATCGACGCCTTTTTGCATAAATTCGTTTTCAATTTCAGCTTCTTCGAGAGCCAAAAACCCACCTTTTCGTGCCGCATCAGCCATTTCAACGATTTTTGCGATTTGTGTTTCCGGAGCTTCTATTTTAAACATAAATGCTTTACCGGCAATTTTTCCTGCCCCAAAAAACTGCCCCAGAGTATACTGGGATAACACCACGAACAAGGTTCCGCACACAACGATCAGTATCGAAGGTACATTAAAAAACATACCTAGATCGCCACCCAATACCATGGCCATTATAACAAAACCCATAGCTCCGAGCATACCTATTAGGGTTGCTAAATCCACACTGTGCTCCCAATAAAAATAGTCAAATGTATTACTGCATTCTATGTATCCCGCAGAATTATGCGCTAAAATAAATAATTAAGCTGCTAAGATACTTCATCATTTTATCGACAAACTACAAATTTTCTGTAGTGCAGATTGTCGCTGTCCACAAAAAACCTCATTCACAACATGTATATCACATAAATAAAAGTGTTTGACCCTATTTTTTCGCTCAGGTAAGGTGCGCTCAACTCGGCAATCGCCGCACCTTACTTGATGACTATTTATGACAAACCGCAAAAAAGCTGAAAACTTAACCTTCGAAGAGTCCATGCAGGAATTGGAAAGTATTGTGAAGCAAATGGAGCAAGGTGAATTACCACTTGAAGATGCGTTGCAACGCTTCGAAAGAGGGATTCAGTTGGCCAGACATAGTCAGCAAAAACTGAAACAAGCCGAGCAAAAGGTACAAATTTTGATGAACCAAAATGGCCAGACTTCCTTACAACCATTAGATCAGAGTGAACCAGCAGAGTAATGGAAATTAGCCAATTTCAACGTCAAGTTCATCAGCGTACTGAGCGACTATTGACCGAACAAGTTGATATGTTACCTGAGCATGCAAATACTTTAAAACAAGCCATGCGCTACGCTTTATTAATCGGTGGCAAACGTATGCGACCGTTTTTAGTCTATGCAACAGGTAATATGTTAGGCGCCCAACAGCAGGATTTGGATGGTTCAGCTCTTGCTTTGGAAGCGATTCATGCCTATTCATTGGTGCACGACGATTTGCCCGCAATGGATAACGATGATCTTAGGCGCGGCCATCCTACCTGCCACATTCAATTTGACGAAGCGACTGCTATCCTCGCTGGTGACGCATTACAAACATTTGCGTTTGATCTACTAGCAAATTTTCCCATGTCTGAATTTGCCGAAGATAAGCGCATTGCCCTGATAAGAATAATAAGCAAAGCCAGTGGGTACAACGGAATGTGCGGTGGCCAAGCAATGGATCTTGCCGCCACCAACAATACTATTAGCCAGCAACAACTGGAGAATTTACACCTAAAAAAAACCGGAGCGTTACTAGTAGCTGCTGTGGATATGGCTGCTGAAGTATCCCCCCAGCTACCAAGTGCTTGCAGACCGGTGTTGTTAGACTATGCCCGGTCGATAGGATTGGCGTTTCAGGTACAAGACGACATACTTGATGTAATCGGGAATTCAGCGACCCTCGGCAAACCACAAGGCTCTGACGAAGCAAACAACAAAAGCACATACCCAGCCATGCTTGGTTTAGAAGGCGCACAGGCCTATCTTCACAAACTTCATGAACAAGCGCTTCAAGCTTTGCGTACTTTGCCTTACAATACCCAGGTATTGGAAACATTTACTGACTTCATCATTCATCGTAATCACTAAATGTGATACCGTTTCTTGTGTAGAAGGTAACCACTAGATAATAATAATTAGCAGAAACCCATTTAATGACTCTTGACCTTGTTAACTACCCTATTCTTGCACTGGCAGATATCCCTGAAAAATTGCGGGAATTACCACAAGCTAAGCTCAAACAACTGTCTTCTGAGCTTCGTCAATACTTATTGACCAGTGTCAGTCAAAGTAGTGGTCATTTTGCCTCAGGCTTAGGCACGGTGGAACTCACTGTTGCCTTGCACTATGTTTACAACACTCCATTTGACCGTCTGATATGGGATGTAGGTCATCAGGCTTATCCACATAAAATTCTTACTGGTCGCCGAGAAAGAATGCCGACTATTCGACAAAAAGGTGGTTTACACCCCTTCCCATGGCCCGGTGAAAGCGAATATGACACATTTGCAGTTGGACACTCATCCACCTCTATAAGTGCAGCATTAGGCATGGCTGTTGCGGCAGAAAAAGAAGCGGCAGGACGTAAAATTGTAGCCGTTATCGGAGACGGAGCGATTACCGCTGGAATGGCATTTGAAGCCCTCAACCATGGTGGGGACATCGATAAAGATTTGTTGGTGATTTTAAACGACAATGAAATGTCTATTTCTGAAAATGTTGGAGCGCTGAATAGCCATTTAGCCCGCCTACTCACAGGTAACTTCTTCAATTCAATTAGGGATGGAGGCAAAAAGCTACTAAGTAACGTCCCTCCGATTAAAGAGTTTGCCAGTCGTGCGGAAGAACATATTAAAGGCATGGTGGTTCCCGGTACTATCTTTGAAGAATTAGGCTTTAGCTATATTGGCCCGATTGATGGTCATGATGTTGATGGAGTGGTTGATACCCTGCGAAATATGCGCAGTATCACAGGGCCACAGATTCTCCATGTCGTAACTAAAAAAGGCAAGGGCTACGATTTAGCAGAACAAGATCCCATAAAATTTCACGCGGTGCCAAAATTCAACCCCAAAGAACAATGCTTACCTACAGCTGCACCAAGTAATTCAACGTTTTCAAAAATATTCGGTGACTGGCTGTGCGATATGGCGGCGCAAGATCCCAAACTTATGGCGGTCACACCGGCCATGAGAGAAGGGTCAGGCATGGTCAAGTTTTCGCAAACCTATCCCCAGCAATATTTTGATGTGGCGATTGCTGAACAGCACGCAGTTACTTTTGCCGCAGGTTTAGCCAAGGAGGGTCTCAACGCCGTTGTCGCCATTTATTCTACTTTCTTGCAACGTGCTTATGATCAACTGATCCATGATGTCGCGCTACAAAATCTGCCGGTACTGTTCGCAATTGACCGTGCAGGTTTAGTGGGGGCCGACGGAGCAACACATCAAGGCGCTTTTGATATTCCGTTTTTACGATGTATTCCAAACTTGATCATTATGGCTCCGGCAGATGAGAACGAATGCCGACAAATGCTATACACCGGACACAAACTAAACCAGCCAGCAGCGGTGCGCTACCCTCGTGGTTCAGCCAGCGGTGTGGTGCCGGATAAAGATATGCAGTTGTTGGAAATAGGCAAAAGCAGAGTGATACGAAGTGGTCGAAAGGTAGCTATTTTAAACTTCGGGATATTACTTCCATTTGCTCTCGCCGCCGCTGAAGAAATAGACGCCAGCGTCATCGATATGCGCTTCGTAAAACCCTTAGACACACATATTATTGACCAATTGCTTGATGAGCACGAGCTGTTTGTTAGCCTCGAAGATGGCGCTATTGCTGGCGGCGCAGGCAGTGCTGTTGGGGAATATTTATTGTCCTCGAAACATGCCAATCAATTGTTGCAAATAGGTTTGCCGGATAAATTTATTATGCAAGGCACACAGCAGGAAATGTATCAGGAATTGGGTTTAGATAGTGAGGGCATACTAGCAAAGATACGTGTTTTTCAGAGCTAATAAGCGCAATTTAAAATGATCGGGGCAACAGGGCTATCCAAACAACCTTGCTCCCTACAGTTCAATCATTACAACCAAGCAAAATGCAATGCCGTATGCAGGCATATCAGTGCAAATACACCGGCCAAAACATCATCGATCATAATGCCAAACCCACCATGAACATGCTTATCTAGATAACTTATTGGCCATGGTTTAAGAATATCGAAAAATCTGAACAGTAAAAAGCCCAACAACACAGTTTGCCAACTCAAAGGCACTGCCCACATAGTAATCAACAAACCTGCTACTTCATCCCAGACGATGGAGGAATCATCATGAACTTGCATATCTTCAGCGGTTTTTCCACAAATCCAAATTCCAGCCAGACAGGCAACGAAGGTTACTAGAGCGTATGTTGTGAGAGGTAGATAAAAAGACAACAGACAAACAAAAGGCACCGCAGCTAAAGTGCCAAAGGTACCTGGTGCTTTAGGAGACAAACCACTGCCAAAACCTAAGGCTAGAAAATGGAGCGGATTTCTAAGGGAAACACGTTTACGGATTGCACTGTCGATAAATGTTACTCCCAGCCCATATATAAATTAGTTAGAAATGCTCATAACCCTTGCCATTAAAAACATAAGGCTGATTATCTGAATGAAACTGTAATTTACCACTAACACCGTTACACTGGCCAATACAAGTTACCGCCACATTACTGTTGGCTAAGGCGATATCTAGTTTGCCCTTATGCTCTTCACTTACGGTAAATAGCAACTCATAATCATCACCTGAACAAAGAGCATAATTTATTGCTCTTTCTACTTCAACCGACCCCAACATTGCTGGGGACATAGGTAGTTTATCAATATTAATGCACGCTCCACATTTCGAAGCGTTAAGCACATGTTGCAGGTCAGAAATTAGTCCATCCGACAGATCTATACACGACGTAGCAATACGTCGTAAGCTCGCGCCAGCTAACATTCTTGGGCTTGGATAGTGTAAACGATTCAATAAATACTCAACATGAGCTGAATTAGACAGTGTTGTTTGTTTTTGCTCTATCGCTAAGCCCAATCCAGCATCGCCAAGGAACCCTGTGACATACACAAAATCTCCAGGCATGGCCTTACTGCGAGTTAAGGCCTGATCAAGCGGTACAAATCCCTGAGCAGTGATAGTAATAACTAGCGGGCCCTGCACCGTATCACCACCAATTAGGGCAATCGAATAATAATCGGTTATTTCCTTAAGACCTCTGGAAAATTCAGCCAACCACTCTTCATCTATTTCTGGTAATGACAAAGACAAATTCAACCAGGCGGGTTCAGCCCCCATTGCCGCTAAGTCACTTAAATTTACCGCGACAGCTTTTTGGGCAATGGCATGTGCGCTCGTTTCCGGCGAAAAATGCACACCACTTATCAGGGTGTCAGTTGTTGTCGCCAGAGATTGCCCGTCAGGTACTTGAGTGATAGCACAATCGTCACCGATCCCTATCAATACATCCTTTCGTTGATGACCTTTATTTTTAAAAAAGTCATCGATAATAGAAAATTCTTTCAAAATAATTACTTTCTTCTTACTACTAAACCAAAGAAAAGATGATCACTATGACTGTGACCACACTACAGTTTTAGGATAATTCATCTTTGCGGAGGGTTTTTATGGCTTTATCCAAAACACCATTAACAAACTTGTGGCTTTCTTCGGCACCAAATGATTTAGCCAATTCAATTGCTTCATTAATAACCACTTTTTTGGGAATATCCAGACGTTCAAGCAACTCATAGGTCGCCAGGCGCAAAATCGCCTTTTCAACCGGATCAAGCTCTTCTGGCAAACGGCCAAGATAGGGTTTTATTTTCTTATCCAGTTCTGCAGTGTCTTTAATAACTGCACGTAACAGCTCAAGAAAAAATTCAGTGTCAACTTTTTGCATATTATTGCTGGTGACAATACTCAGTTCTATTTGCTCAACCGGGTTTTTCGTCATCTGCCAGGCATATACCGCTTGCACAGCGAGTTCTCTTGCCTTACGTCGGGCTGCGGGCTTCACCTATTTAGTCCCGTCGATTTGTGCTTCGATATTGGCCATAACATTCACCATCTCAAGAGCACCAAGGGCAGCATCCACGCCTTTGTTACCCGCTTTAGTACCTGAGCGTTCAATAGCTTGTTCAATACTGTCGGTGGTGATCACACCAAATGAAACAGGTATTCCATAGTCTAGAGAAACCTGTGCTAATCCTTTATTACATTCGCCAGCAACAAACTCGAAATGGGGAGTGCCACCACGGATAACAGCTCCGAGGGCGATAATTGCGTCAAAACCACCTTTTTCAGCCAGCTTTTTTGCTGCGATAGGTAACTCATAAGCACCAGGCACACGTACCAAAGTGATATCTTGCTCATTCACTTCACCATGACGTTCTAAAGTATCTAGAGCTCCCTCTACTAAGCTTTCAACAACAAAACTGTTGAAACGAGATACAACTAAAGCAAACTTTTTACCGGTCGCTCGAACATTACCTTCAATTATATTCATGCCTAACTAGCCTTAACTGTAAAAAACGGCGCGAATTATAGCATAAGCACCGTTTAGATTGATGGGATTTTTTAGTTTTAAAACGAAGTTTTAGTCTTCAACGTATTCGACAACTTCCAAACCATAACCAGACAATGCATGGTATTTTTTGGGTCGACTTAATAAACGCATTTTTCTCACACCTAAACTAGCGAGAATTTGGCTGCCTACACCAACTGTTCTTGAGGTTCCTTGCCACTTGGCGGCAAGAGGTTTCTCGCCTTCATCTTCTGCGGCAAACTGCCTGACCTGTGCTAATACATCGTCTTGTTTTCCGAGTAAAACCAGAACACCGCCCTCTTTAGCAATACGTTGTAAGGCCTGGGGAATATTCATACTTCTCTCGATCGACCGCTGTGAGCCCAACAGATCACTAAAAGTATTTTGTAGATGCACCCTTACTAAAGTAGGGACGTCGCCTGAAATCTCTCCTTTACACATAGCGAAGTGCACCTGATTATCAATCACATCTTTAAATGTAATGAGTTCAAACTCACCGTATTCGGTGGGCAATTTGCATTTGGCAACTTGTTCAATCGTGGTTTCATTCAGATTTCGGTATTCAATCAAATCTGCAATGGTGCCAATTTTTAAATTATGTTTGGCGGCGAAAAGCTCTAAATCTGGCCGTCTGGCCATACTGCCATCTTCGTTGAGGATCTCAACAATAGCCGAAGCTGGCTCACAACCGGCCAAACGGGCTAAATCAACCCCCGCTTCTGTATGCCCGGCGCGATTAAGTACGCCACCTTCCTTCGCGATCAAAGGGAAAATATGACCCGGTTGAACAATGTCGCTGGCTTTAGCATCTAAAGCTACCGCGGCTAAGATGGTGCGCGCCCGATCAGTTGCAGATATGCCTGTTGTCACACCTTCTGCCGCTTCAATAGACACGGTAAAGTTTGTAGAGAACTGAGCACCGTTATTGTCCACCATAAGGGGCAGATTCAATCGCTGGCAACGCTCAGCTGTCATCGGCAAACAGACCAACCCTTTGGCATGGGTAACCATAAAATTAATCGCCTCCGGACTTACATGTTCAGCAGCCATGATCAGGTCGCCTTCATTTTCTCTGTCTTCATCATCCATCAATACAACCATCTTACCTTGACGGATATCTTCAATTATTTCTTCACTGGTGTTCATCGCCATATAGTTCTTTATCTTTGTAGGGTTACGCAGTTACCTGCATTTATTTTCCATCTGAGCTTCGATTTTGCTAACAATCTTAGTTGTCTTACCATCGCTGCAATGTGTGTGGGGATGGAGTATATAGTATATGTTATTTCAAATAACCATGATCAGCCAAAAACGCCATGCTGATATCTTTCTTGTCACTTTCTACAGAGCTATGCGCTGCTTTATCCCCCAACATTAAGCGTTCGAGATAACGTGCAATCACATCTACTTCCAAATTGACCCTGGTACCCGTTTTGTAAAGCCCAATAATCGTTTCCTGCAGGCTATGAGGGATAAGGGTAATTAAAAATTTAGCGCCATCTACCGCATTTACCGTCAGGCTGACACCATCAACAGTAATCGAGCCTTTTTCCGCCAAATACTTAGCAAGTTCATCACCGGCTTTTACCCAAATTTCCACATAACGACCAACAGGATTAATAGAGACCACCTCCCCCACTCCGTCAACATGCCCGCTGACAATATGACCACCTAACCTGGAGCTTGCCTTTAGTGCTTTCTCCAGATTAACCTTACTGCCCGCTTGATAATTTGCAAAGCCGGTACGTTTAATCGTCTCAGGAGAAACATCAGCACTAAAACTATGTGTCGTTTTTGCCACTACGGTTAAACAAACACCATTATTAGCTATACTGTCACCCAGTGAAACATCACTCATATCCATTTTGTTGACTGCAATAGTCAAGCGAATGTCATCACCAGAGGGTTGCAATGTTTCCATCACACCCACATCTTCTATAATTCCGGTAAACATAGGATCTCTTTCTATTATAAATTATTAATTTTAATGTCAATTTTGGCTTAGCTAATATTCAATTCCTGCGGTGATTTTCAAGTCACCACCAATCTGACGAACATCTTGCCAAACCAGATTATAGGCCTGTTGCATATCGCTTAACTCCTCGATGGCAAACATATTCTGGCCTTTATCCCCTAATAATTTGGGCGCTTGGTATAAAATCAATTCATCGATCAATTTATTTTGTAATAACGCTCCCGCGAGCTTAGCCCCCGCCTCAACCCAAATAGTATTGAATTGCAAAGCACCTAGTTGCTTGAAGACCTTGCTCAAATCAAGTTGGCTTTGATTATATGGAGCTTGCCATTGTGCAACCTGGGGCGGAAATAGCTGATCACTTTTGCGGCTGTTGATAAGTAAAATATCCCCCGGCAGCGAACATAGTTTGAGATTGGCATGAAGTTGATTTCGTCCGTCCAAAACCACTCGTGTAGGCTGGCGAAGATCTGATTTGGCGTATGCAGTGTTGCTTACACCTAATTCGTCGTAACGCACATTTAATGACGGATTATCGGCAATTACGGTTCCTGATCCCGACAGTATCGCGCAACTTTTAGCTCGATGACGCTGTACGTCCTGTCTAGCTAGTGTCCCAGTAATCCATTGACTCGCGCCATTGGCCAGAGCCGTTTTTCCGTCCAGGCTAGATGCCAGCTTAACGGTTACCCATGGCATACCAGTGCGCATACGTTTGATAAAACCACGATTCAATTTTTCTGCTTGTTGTTGCAGCAAACCATAGGCGACTTCAATTCCGGCAGTGGCTAATTTATCTAAACCGGTGCCAGAAACCAGCGGATTCGGATCCACCATAGCCGCGACAACACGACGAACACCGGCTTTGATCAAAGCATCAGCACAAGGCGGTGTCAGTCCGGTATGACTACATGGTTCCAGTGTAACGTATGCGGTGGCGCCTTTTGCACGCTTTCCGGCTTCACGTAAAGCATGTACTTCCGCATGAGGTGTTCCAGTTTTTTGGTGCCACCCCTGGCCGACAATGTTACCTTCTGCATCGCTTAGTACACACCCCACATTGGGATTTGGGGGGGTAGTAAATTGGCCTTTCTCAGCCAGGCGAATAGCTAGCGCCATCATTTTAGCATCTTGTGCAGAAAACTCTGTCAATTTAGTACGTCCTTTATCGACTTTTCAGGTAAGCAAAACTAATCACCCAGACGGGCAATTTCTTCGCCGAATTCGCGAATATCTTCAAATGAACGGTACACCGAAGCAAAACGTACATAAGCAACTTTATCCAGCTCTTTGAGAGCATCCATAATTAGGCTGCCAAGAAATTCACTGGCAATTTCACGTTCACCCGTGGCCCTTAGTGTCGATTTCAATCGGCTAATACACTGCTCGACTTGTTCAGTGCTCACTGGACGCTTTTCCAATGCTCGCTGCAGGCCTGCACGTAATTTATCTTCATTAAATGGTTCACGAGAACCGTCGCGTTTTACCACACGAGGCATAACTAACTCAGCCATTTCAAAGGTCGTAAATCGTTCCTTACAAATCGTACACTCTCTGCGGCGACGCACTTGATGACCGTCAGCTACCAAGCGTGAATCAATAACTTTGGTTTCCTGCTCCGAGCAGAAGGGACAAAACATAGGTATCTCTAACTAACAAAAACGAATGTTGGATAAACTAGCAAAAAAAAAACAAAAGGGACAGGTATCAGTAAATTTCAGCACAAAAAAACCAGGGACAATACAATCATCCCCGGTCCTTTAAACAGCTATTTAACTCGCTGTGAATTTAAAAACGGTAGCGAATGCCCAACTGTACTTTCCATACTGAAGGAATTTTAGCAACTGCAGGAACGGGCTGAGTAAAGTTACTATAGACAAATTGCCCACCTGCAATAGCAACGTCGACAACTGGCGCGTTAAACGGTTGATTGTAACTTTCCGCACGGCCCCACTCATCATTCAACATATTGCCGATATTCTCCAAATCGAGAATAACTTCAATAGCTTGGTCATCAGTTATTTGAATTTCCTGCAACAGACGCAGATCAAAGCGATGGATCCAATCACTAGTACAAGCATGGCGACGCGAGATAGTACCGGCATTATCTGATAAACAACTTTCTGAATCGATATAATCAAAGAAACCAGTCTGATCAAAGCCGTCAGCATAGGTCACTAATGCATCATCAGGCCCGCTAGGAATGTACAAAGACTGAGAACTAAAGCCTGTCCAATCTGCAAAAGGTGAATTTGTGAATCCGCCAAACTCAGAGATAGTAGAACGCATTGTGTGACTAAAGTGTCGCCCTGAACGCCCAGAATAGGCAAGTGAAACTGTGCTCAGATTACTGGCAAATAACTCATCACTCCAGGTAAGATTACTGGTAAATGCATGACGTACTTCATACTCGGAATTAAATTCTGTTTCGGCTTGAAAATCAGAATGTGCCGGCATGGCATATCCCTCAAAGGCGATGAAAGAATTACCCGGATTGACTTCAGTTACGTCCTGATAGGTGTAGCCAATGTCGAAGCTGTAGTTGCCATGATCCGTGTAAAAATTCTTCGCTGCAGAAAAACTCCATACTTGCGAACCGCCTTTATCGGTATTTTCCAATGACAAGTCAAAACGATCTTCCGCACTATACCTAGGACGCCCGTCAGGTGCTACTCCTACTGTTTCAAAATTTAAATCACGGTAAACAGCTGCATTATTCACTTCAGATATGATCGCATCTGCGGTTAATAACCAACCTTCACCTAAGAAACCAAGATCTTGGTTTCGCTCAATACCAACATTTATTTTCCAGACACTATTTATTTCGAAGTCGGGATGTATAGAGTTAGTGTCACCATCGTTAATTCCCTCAGCGGCGGCCAATTGATCTAACACTGCTTGCGGAGTACTCCGTCCGTCAGCGTCACAACGGGCAACAAATTGTTCCGGAATACCCGTTTGTTCACTGGCACAGACTCTAAAAGCTTTACGCACCCCGTCATTGCCATAGGAGTTAGACAACCAAACATTAGGGCCACCACCACCAAACAAGCCAAAACCACCACGAATAACGGTATTGTCATCGTAAGTATAAGTCATGCCAATTCTCGGTTCGATGAGGTCCAATCCGTCAAAGTTACCTTGATTGGAATAGCCGTGACGATCAACAAAACCTTGATTTAAAGCCGGCTTGTCATCATTTGTATATTCGGTATAACGCAGTCCGTAAGTCATCACTAGGTCATCAGTGACATTCCATTCATCTTGAATGTAAATAACATCTTGATCATATTGAAACTCGTCAACCGCATCTAAAGCATTACCTGATAGGGCATTTTGAAAAACATGCACGGCCTTGTTATCTGCAAAATCTTCAATAGATGCGAATTCGGCGAAACCTAAGGAGCCAAAAACAAACAAGTTAAAAATATCTAATTCTTCATGCTCCCAACCAAAAGTAAGTTTATGTTCATCCGTTAGATAATAGTCGCCTTTAATCTTCCAACCAAAACGTTCATTTTCCAGTACATTGGCATGACGGAATTGATCAGGCCCAATGAATAAGGAACCGCCGTTAGGCGTGCCGATCGAAAACTGGGAAAAGTTGGCACCTAATAACGGGTTTTGTGATGTGGTCACTTTCTTATTGGACAATTTGAATTCAGTAGAAAAGTCGTCTGTCCAATCTGAGAATACTTGCATACTTAAGGTTTCAAGAGTTTCGGCCTGACTGAAGCGGTTTGATTCGGCCGTCGCAGTTGCGGCTCCAGGGAATGATTCAGCCCAAAAATCGCGAACGGTATTGCCTTCATTGTCTTGGTAGGTTAGTGATGCCCGATGATCTTCACTAATATACCAGTCCAATTTTAACAGTAAATTTTCTGCTTCTTCTTCTTTTGGAACATTAAAGCCACCGATGTCATAACCCCATACATCACTGGCCACCTGGGCAATACGATCAAAGTCAGCTTGGCTCACACCACGGCGTTCATTTGCATCGATATTGCCGTCTAGATTATCTAGAGAAAACTGATAAGGCGAAGTGGACTCAAATTTTTCGTAAGAAGCAAAAAAGAACAATTTATCTTCAATTATTTTACCGCCAAGAGAGAAACCATAGGTGTCTTCTTCAAACTCACCAATATTTAAGTCCTGACCTTCACTTTCATCACCAATCAAAGAGTCATCTGAGCGAAAGTAAAAAGCCGAGCCATGAAACTCATTGGTTCCAGACTTTGTGACTACATTGATGTTGCCACCCTGAAAATCACCATAAGTAACGTCAAAAGGCGCAATATTAACTGAAAGTTGTTGGATAGCATCCAATGAAATTGGTGAGCGACGACCTGGATAGCCATTTTTATTTAGACCAAAATCATCATTTTGCTTCACGCCGTCTACTGTCAAACTGTTGCCACGGATGTTAGCACCCGCTATGGATAACGCAGGGCCACCGTCAACTGTGTTATCAACCACTAATTTCGAATCACGTTTAAGCAATGATTTAAGGTCACGGCCGATGGCCGGAGCATTTCTGATATCATCTGCGGTGAACTCACTGCTTGGCCCTTCTTTAAAAGCACCGGCCATACTAACTCTGCCCGTCACTTCAATCACTTCAACTTCTGTATTGTTATTGGTCGCTTGCAGAGAAACATTTGATGTTTGGCCTAGCTGCAAAAACAGATCTGAAATAGTTTGTGCTTTATAGTTAGCCCCCTCCTGCAGTTTTACCTCATATGGTCCACCTACTTGTAAACCGCTGGATTGAAACACACCTTTTGCTGATGTAGTTAATGTTTTGCGACTGCCGGTGAGCGCATTAACAACTTCTACAGTGACACCAGCGACAGGATTACCTTTGGTATCCAATACCTGGCCACGTATTGCTGATGAAGTGACCTGGGCAGAAGCCAGATTGCTAAAAGCAAGAGAACTTGCCATCAACAAGGCCAGGCGCGTTTTTTTGCCCAATGGGAATGTACGTTTAATCATAATAGTTTCCGTTGTGTAGTAGTATTTAGTTTGTTTTTGTTTTTGTTTTTGTTTATTTTTATTTTGGAACGATTTTATATTATTTATAATATTAAACCGATCTGTGGAATAGCTGTTGCCCGCTCAGTTAAGTGTCCTAACATGGATTATAGTGTGTCGTTTAAATTCGGCGAATTAAATTAGATATAAACAATGCTTAGTTAAGTAATTACTAAACTAAGCATTGTTTATATCTAATTTAATTCACTCAAAAATATAAAAAACGCGATGCAAGCATCACGTTTTTGATCAACCGAATACGCTATGCGTATACGGGGAAGGTCTCGCATAAAGCAACCACTTCACCTTTTACTCGCTCGATTACAGAAGTGTCTTCAATATTGTCCAATACATCACACATCCACGTGGCGACTTGCTCGGCCTGTTCTTCTTTGAAACCACGACGGGTGATCGCTGGAGAACCGATACGCAAGCCACTGGTCACAAATGGCGAACGAGGATCATTAGGTACTGAGTTTTTATTTACGGTAATATTGGCGCGGCCTAAGGCAGCATCCGCATCTTTACCGGTAATGTCCTTGTCGATTAAATCAAGCAAAAACAAATGGTTATCTGTACCATCAGAGACAATTTTGTAGCCACGTTGTTGTAGAACCGCGACCATTGCTTTGGCATTTTTTACAACTTGCTGCTGATAAGTTTTGAATTCAGGTTGCAGAGCTTCTTTGAAAGCAACTGCTTTAGCAGCGATCACATGACACAAAGGGCCACCTTGATTACCTGGAAACACTGAGCTATTCAGTTTTTTGTAAATAACTTCATCGCCACAAGAAGATAAAATCAAACCGCCTCGAGGGCCCGCTAGCGTTTTATGGGTTGTCGTCGTCACAACATGTGCATGAGGCATAGGATTAGGGTAAACACCTGCAGCAATTAAGCCGGCCACATGGGCCATATCTACCATTAAAAATGCACCAACTTTATCGGCAATAACACGAAAACGCTGCCAATCAACAATACCTGAGTAAGCAGAGAAACCAGCAATAATCATCTTGGGTTTATGTTCATCGGCCAAAGCTTCAACCTGGGCATAATCTATCTCGCCGGTGGCTTCATCTAGACCATACTGTACTGCATTGTAGGTTTTACCGGAAAAATTGACGTGTGAACCGTGGGTCAAATGACCACCGTGTGCCAAACTCATCCCTAATACCGTATCACCAGCGTTAAGCAAAGCCATGAAAACTGCTGAGTTAGCTTGTGAGCCTGAATGGGGTTGCACGTTGGCATAATCTGCGCCAAACAATTGTTTGGCCCTCTGAATCGCTAAATCTTCAGCAATATCGACGTATTCACACCCCCCGTAATAACGCTTATGTGGATAACCTTCAGCATATTTATTGGTTAACTGTGAACCCTGAGCTTCCAATACTCGGGGGCTACAATAGTTCTCTGAAGCGATCAGCTCAATATGCTGCTCTTGACGTTGGTTTTCCAGCTCAATTGCACGGGCTAATTCCGGGTCAAAATCGGCAATGTTCATATCACGTGTTAGCATTATCTTTCCTCAACAACGTAGGATTAGGGGGAATAAAATCAGCGCATATTCTAGCCGTTTTCAAGGATTTGTATAGGGGATTTAGCAGATGTTTTATAACTGAATATTGTAAACAATAACCACCACCTCGCGTCTCATACCCAAGTCACTCCAAAATACTCGTTTCAGAATGATTAGGGTGCTATACAACTTCCAGTTCGGTACTGAATTGGAGGCCAATTTGGCGACGAATTTCGTCCATAGTTTGCATGACTCCCAAACTATCCCTATGCGGCATCATCTCACTAGACACCAATCCTGCATTGACACAAGCCATAGACTCTTCAATTTGATACTCAAAGCCATTGGCCTTGTGAGGAAAATCAATCTCCTCAACATCACCATCCTGCTGTAAAATGGCTTTGTTACCATTCCAAAAATGGCCGGGTAAAACGATACGACCAGCACTGCCCATTATGGTCATGCTATTGCTGGCTTGTGCCATAATTGTGCAAGTAAATTGCGCGTAACAACCGGACGGATAAGACATATTTACTGCGGCATTTAGATCAACATTGCTCCCGCTTACATTGCCCATAGCCTGTATTTGACTGGGATGCTCACCAATTATAAGTTGGCTGAGGGTAATACTGTATACACCTAAATCCAGCAGAGCCCCGCCTCCTAATTCGGCTTTAAATAAACGATGATCGGGTCTATCGCCAAAAGCAAAACCGATATCTGAGCAGATATATTGTAGCTGACCAATTTTACCCTCCGATATCCATTGTTTAACCTGAGTAAAACAGGGCATAAAGCGACTCCACAACGCCTCTTGCAGCAAAAGGTTTTTACTTTGTGCCAATCTAATCAAATTTTCTGTCTGCATAGCATTAATGGTTAATGGTTTTTCCATCAATACATGTTTACCCGCTTCTAAACAAAGTTTTGCCTGTTCATAATGAAAACTTTGTGGAGTGGCGATGTAAATAATATCCACCTGTGGATCATCCACCAAGTGCTGATAACTGTCATAAACTTTGCTTGCAGCATATTTATTCGCGAAATTCTGAGCTTTATTGATATCCCGGCTCGCAACGGCAAACAGTTGCCCTTTCTCAGAAACAGCCAACGCATCAGCAAAGTTTCTCGCGATAGAACCGGGACCTATAATTCCCCAATTTAGTTTCTTCATTTTATATCCCCTATGCTGCAAGCTTGGCATTCGCGCAGATTGCTTTAATTTCCATTTATCATTTATCATTTATCATTTACAGCTTGGTCTTAAAACTGAAGATCCAAAGCAACTGGACAGTGGTCTGAACCATGAATTTCATTATAGATTTCTGCAGTTTGAATATGACTTGCCAGAGCGGAAGACGTTAAAAAATAGTCTAGACGCCAACCGACATTGTTTTGTCTGGCGCCAGCCCTATAACTCCACCAGCTATATTTTACTTGCTCCTGGTTAACATGACGAAAAGTGTCTATAAATCCGTTAGTTATCAGCGAATCTATACCATCAATTTCTTTCTGGGTATAACCCGCGCTCTTATTGTAATTTGGTTTGGGACGCGCCAGGTCAATGGGCTTATGGGCAACGTTTAAATCCCCACACGCCACTACTGGCTTTGTTTGCTCTAATTTTTTCAAATAGGCCAAAAAGTCGGCGTCCCACTGCTGGCGATAATCTAAGCGTTTCAATTCACTGCCAGAATTAGGTGTATACACCGTGAGCAAGTGAAAATTTTCAAATTCGGCGACGAGAACCCGCCCTTCTTGATCGTGCTCTTCAATACCCATATCAAGCGTGACACTAAGTGGTTTGACGCGACTTATAATGGCTGTTCCTGAATACCCTTTTTTAACCGCAGAGTTAGAATAAATCTCATAACCTTCGATCTCAGCAAGCGCCTCTGCTACCTGATCATCTTGGGCTTTGGTTTCTTGCAAACACAATACATCGCAATCCATGCTAGCGAAGGAATCCATAAAGTCTTTCTTCACAGCCGCGCGGATACCATTTACGTTCCAGGACACTAATTTCATTCTTTTTCCTAAATTAATTCTAGTTTATTGAGACAAACGATAAATGAGTATCGACGCCTTTTGCATATTTTTTACGAAACTCGACATATCAGCCACTTCATCTTTAGTGTGGCCACCACTGCCCATTAAACCCAAACCATCGAGTGACATATCCACATGAGAAGCAGCGAAAGAAATATCAGCCGCACCCGCATTGCGTGGATTTACCGCCGTAATCTCTCCATAACCTAAATCGATACTCACCCGACTATATAGAGCCAATAAATCCATATTCCCAGGGGTTTGCGCCATCGGCGGATAACCGGGTTGAAACTCTAAAACGGCTGAAGTATGTCGCAGGTTCTGCGAGACAATTTTTTGCATAATCGCTTCCGCCCGTTTCAGTTGTTCCGGGCTTACCGCTCGGATACCACCTTTTACCAGCGTATCTTTTGCAATGACATTGGTTTTACCAAATGAGTTGTAGTTTGATTTATCGCTTTGTCGCGTGACTCTAGTTCCACCGGCTATCAAACCCGGGTTAAAGGTCAGCAGTTTTTCATGTTGAAGCTGAACACGAAACTCATTAAGAATACGTGCTGTCTCAAAAATCGCTCCGTCACCGTATTTATTAGTAAAAATTTGCGATGAATGGGCAGGTCTACCTTTGACAGTCAGTGCCCAGTTAACGGAACCCCGACGCGAAGTCACTGCGGTGGTAACATTGCCATCTCCATCTTCAAAGCCCAAAGCAATATCAGCCCAAATCGCAGCGTCGATGATGGCCTTTTTTGACAGCGACAATGGTTTACCACTGGATTCCTCATCACCTGTCATTACTACCTT
>JBLHNW010000001.1:0-38974 GCA_047622205.1 Paraglaciecola sp. | reverse complement strand
CTAAAACTGAGGCAGCTACTTCAACGGCCAAAGAGCAAGGCACCTCAGCCACAACAATCGCTGAAGTTTTATCGTTACAAACCCCAGAGGTGCAAGCCCGCTACTCGGCAAGAAATCCACAACAGGTACTGGAGTTTTTTGATCTTAAGCCTGGCATGACAGTTATTGAAGCCCTGCCAGGTGGTGGCTGGTATAGCAAGATATTGCTGCCCTATTTAGGCAGTGAGGGACATCTAATAGGCGCCGATTACGCTGCCGATATGTTCCCTAAATTTGGTTTTTTCAGTGAAGAGAGGCTTGAAGCTAAAAAAACCTGGGTTCAAACCTGGACTGCAGAAGCCGAAGAATGGCGTAATGACGGGGATGCGAAAGTAAGAGCCTATCAAATGAATTCAATGCCAAGTGGGATGAACGGCACCGTTGATGCCATCGTATTTATACGCGCATTGCACAATTTGGCTCGTTTTGAAAATGATGGTAGCTACCTGACAGAAACTTTATCTGAAGCCTATCAAGCACTTAAGTCTGGCGGTATCGTTGGCGTGGTTCAACATAAAGCGCCGGATGATGCGTCGGATGAATGGGCAGATGGCTCCAAAGGCTATCTTAAAGAGTCATTCGTAATAGAGCGCATGCAAGCCGCTGGATTTGAATATGTCGGCAGCAGCGATATCAATCTAAACCCTGCAGACCAACCCACTGCAGATGACATAGTTTGGAGACTTCCCCCGAGTTATGCTACCAGCGGCGACAATGTTGAGTTAAAAGCTACATACGCCGCGATTGGTGAATCCAATAGAATGACACTGAAATTTCGCAAACCCTAATGTGCACCGCCATGCTCACTCTTGAGCATGGCAAATTATCATGGCTGTAATCCAAAACCCTAGATAATACTTTGTCCCGCAACGGTGCTTTTTTAAAAAGCAGACTGGACTAAACCCCTTCCTAGAGTTTTGGCGAAAAATCAGTTTTTTCCATAAACACAACATCAATACTTTTCACCAAGGCGCCGTTTTTTATGGATGCCTGGTAGGCGCTGACCCATGCAGGATCAGTAATAAATGTTTGCCACTTTTGCTTGGCGTCTGCTTCACTGTCATGCTCTATAATGTAGATCAGTGTATTATTTGCCTCGGGATCTTTGGTTGGCGTCCAATAGGCCGCAACTTTCATTCCCAGACGTTTAAAAATAGTGTGTGTGTGATCACGAAACCTCGCTTGCAAGGCCGGCATTTTCCCTTCGTTGGTATGATAGGTACGTAACTCATAGACTTTTTCTTGACTGTCACCATGGGCGCTAGCGGTCATCACTAAAGAAGGTAACAAAAACAAACTCACTAAAACAACAAACAGGTTTATTCTAAGCATAGACTTGACGATCATTTTCATTCTCCGAACATATACAGTTAAATCAAAAACACATTTAAAATACAGCCAACATATTGGTTATTCAAAATACCAGAATTATGCTGCAATTAATTCTTTACCTCTAAAAATTATTCAATCTTAAATTTCTCTTAACATTTTGCTGTCACTCTTTGTTTATTGTTAGTTTGAAGTTGTCAATTATGGCAACTTCCAAGAAAAGTCTGTGCCCGTTTCTTTTGATGGCTTAAATCCAAAATAAATTTTCTTACCAATTTTTTCCTTTTAGAACGATTTTACTGCATGAGTTTGCTCGAAAACGTCAGCGACAGATCATCATTGCATTCTGGGCTGGGACTGTTGTTTTCATCCCTATATAGGCAAATACTTTTGAGCTAAAAAGACGGCCAATAACGGTTAAGGTCTTAAATGTCACTTCCATAAAAACTCTTACATTATCGCTTGAAATCATCTTTTAAGATGAGGGAAGGTTTCACTCCACTAATTAACAATAAGTTTTCTACAGCAACCATCATGGCCGTTGGTCCGCATAAGTAAAACTCGGTAGTAGTTAATGAAAGTCTGGATTCTAGATATTCGGCAAGAATATCCTGCACATATCCCTTGCACCCAAGCCACTGCTCGCTGGGTTTGGAGAGTACGGGGATATAATCAAAAAAAGTATATTGCTGGCTCAGCGTTTCTAGTTCATTTCTATATAACAAATCATCCTCAGTTCGAGCACCAAAAATAAAGAGGGTTTTATTTTCACCTGTTTTTTTATCAAGCTGCTCCAAAGCAATAGACCGCAGAGGGGCCATTCCCGAGCCAGCACCAATAAACACCCGGCTATTGTTAGAAAGAAGCGGGGCATAAAAATCAGAGAAAGGCCCTGATGCCTTAATTTTGTCTCCTACGGAAAGTGAGCCCAGATAAGCAGAGCCAATGCCCGCTCGACCATTATTTTCAGTAGTTGTTTGCCAACGAATATTAAACACTAACGCATCTGTTTCAGTATCGTAATTGGCCAACGAGTAATGACGAATCGCACCTTGGTGTTCAAATTCACCTGTACTATATTCACGCCAATATTGTTCAAAACGTTCTGGTAATGTTTCAGGTACGGTATTATTTTTACCTGCAGGGACATGAAAACGCATATAAGCCCCTGCTCTAAACGTGAGCTTTTCACCTGAAGAAACCGTGAAGGAAATTTCTTTGATAAATGGGGTAATAAAATGAGTTTTGGCTACAACCAGCTCATATTGCGATATATCAAGAGTCTCATCGAGTAAGATTGCATCAACTTCTGAGGCATTGTGTTGACAACTGAGTCGATAGCCTTGAGATAGCTCCTGTTCACTCAAGTGTTGTCTGTCGGAATCGTAGATGGGTAGGTTTTTCTGAGTTGAAAACTTGCATTCGCCGCAGGTTCCACCCCCTCCACAACTTGAGGGCAAAAATATATTAACTTCTGCTAAGCCTTCAAAAATTGATTGGCACGGATTTATTCTTATATCGGAACTGCCCAAGTAGTGTCTATATGATAATGCTATTTTTTTCTGGGCTCTTGATGAAGGTAACATCATTCGCAGCGATAATTGTTTAGACTTTATGAGCTGAACTACCCAAATCGCACCCGTAACTGACAGCATTAAGGTGCCCAGAGCAAACAGAATAATAAGCCAATGATTAAAGCTACCTTTGTTAAAGTAATCCATAAAATGCAGTTTAAACATTAAGTCTCGTAGACGACGGTCATCGTTAATATGTGCAATCACCCGACCTGTTAACGCGTCGAGATAAATATTAGTACTGTCGTCATCTTCAACACTGATTTTCCAAACATCATTTTCTTGTTGAGGTAGTTCTGAAATTGGGGGAGAAACCAATTCCGGATGAAGAATATCCGCGCTCCCTTGATATGATAGGGTAGCAATCTCTTTCGCTGCACCTTTATCTATTTCATATAAGGTACCTGTTTGCACATCGATTAGATTGTGATCTTGTTTCTGGTAGCCATGTGGCGCGCTGCTGTATGTCAATTGGTAATAAGGCATGCCAAGAATCCAAATGAGCTGGATTGATTTCGGGCTCTTGTAGCCTAGTTCAGAGATGGACTTAAACTTAAAATCGGTCAAATTGGCTTTATGCTGAACCCTTAGGCGATTTTCATTACCACTGGCTTTTTCATGATCCATTAAATTGAAATAAAGGCCTGTACTTAACCAAATGATCAGCTGGATACCAACGAATAAAGAGAGCCACTTGTGAACCTTTTTATTTAATTGTGACTTAGTCATTATTTTCGCACACCATAATTAGGTTTAACAATACGAAAATAGCTAAGAATACCGCCCGCTAAGGCGGAAAAAACCCCCAATAAAGCGACTAACAGTAAGAACCAGTTTGATACATTTTCGCCATCGTCGTAATCCATAATGTGGAATCGCCACATCCAGTCAAATAGTCGCCAATAGTTGTGTCGCTTGGTCACTATTTGCCCTGTTTGTTGACTGATATAAAAAGTTGGCGAAGAAAAATGATCGAATGTGACTTGCCATACAGGAAGGTACCTGGGTGATAATTCTGACGGGAGAAATATTTTACTATCAATCAGTATAACATCAGCAATCTTGTGCTCTTTACTATAATGGTATCGTGCAATATTTACCGCCACCTCTTGTTCGATTTCCGGCATTAGCTGCCCGGAATTAGCGTCTATTAAGAGCCATTTTTTATGTGGTTCAGTAACCTCAAATTGATAGACTTGCCGTCTAAGTAGTTTGACAATGGAAATATTCTCTGCCCTTGGGTATCGCTGTGACAAACTTGCGATTGGGTAAGTGACTTTTCCAAGTTCCAGCACTTCACTCGAGGGCTTTTGCAGCCCCTCACCGTGTATATGGTGTATATCCATGCTCACCATATACAAACCAGTAATAGACCAAAAAAGAAACTGAATTCCCAAAAAGGCCATGAACCACTTATGGTATTTACGTGCGAGTTTTATCATTTGTCATCACTCGGGATAGTTTTTAGTGCGAGTAATCCCACTAAGTCATAAATTGCTGGTAGCACTAATAATGCAAGTATAACAGCCTCGCAACATATTCAAATGTCTTAGTTTTAACTCCAAAAATACATCAAACATCCTGCCCCGCCACCCACCCTGAACTCCAGGCCCATTGAAAGTTATAACCCCCAAGCCAACCACTAACATCAACCACTTCGCCAATAAAATATAAGCCATCGACGTCTTTTGCCATCATGGTTTTGGAAGAAAGTTGATTGGTATCTACGCCACCAAGTGTGACTTCTGCGGTGCGGTAACCTTCTGTGCCGTTGGGTTGTAAGTGCCACGCTTCGAACGCCTGCGCCACTTGTTCTAGCTGCTTTCCCTGGTATTGTTTCATTGGCTTGTTATTAAGCCCAAAATACTCAATGGCGGTTTGAACAAAACGTTTTGAGTAGTACTTACTAAGCACTGTTGAGAGTTGTGTGTCTGGACTTTGTTGTTGGGCCTGAGTGAGTTCTTCAGCTAAATCACCTTTGGGAAAAAGATTGAACTCTACTTCTTGTCCCGGTTGCCAGAACGAAGATATTTGTAACACTGCCGGACCACTTAATCCACGGTGGGTAAACAGGATATTTTCGTTAAAGACAGTATTGTTGCACTCTGCGCTGGCATCGATGGAAATACCGCTGAGTTCAGCCAATACGGCTTTGTCTTTATCGTGCAAAGTAAAAGGCACCAAGCCCGCCCGCGTGGGCAATACTGTTAAACCAAATTGCTCGGCTACCTTATACCCAAACGGGCTGGCACCGAGTTTGGGTATCGACAATCCGCCGGTTGCTATGACTAAGGATTCGCACTGGTATTGGCCTTTACTCGTTTCTAGTGCAAAGCCATTTGAGGTTTTCTCAATAGCCAATACTTCACATTGACTGCTGACTGTCGCGCCTGCTTTTTCACATTCTGATAAAAGCATATTAAGAATATCTTTGGCGCTTTCATCACAAAATAACTGACCCAGACTTTTCTCGTGGTAGGCAATGCCGTATTCGCTGACCAACCCAACAAAATCCCATTGAGTGTAGCGACTTAGGGCTGATTTGGTAAAGTGCGGGTTACTGCATAAGAAGTTTTCGTGACTACTATACATATTAGTGAAGTTACAGCGTCCGCCGCCCGACATTAGAATTTTCCCGCCAATACGTTTGGCATGGTCGAGCACAGCTACTGAGCGTCCCCGTTTACCTGCCTGGGCGGCACAGAATAATCCAGCTGCGCCGGCCCCCAGTACAATCACATCAACTTGTTTTATGTTCAGAACGAATACTCTTTTAGATACGCGGTTTAACGAGCCATTATTTTGGTGACTAATTCTAACAGCTTCCTGATGATTGTTAGACTCAAATGCCCGCCAGTTAAGTGATTTTTTTGTTTTTCTTCACCAGGCACTTTGGCTCGACGCTTCTCAGCTGCTGTGCCTTTAAGGCTTAGAGACGCAAGATTTTTGGCATTAAAGTAAGCGCCTACTAACAACGAAACCCACGAAAACCCATCAGTAGATTCTGGAGCCCTATATACCTAAAATCATTGGAATTGCATGGCGGCGGCGAATGAGTGTAGCCAACAAACAAGCAGTTTCAAGGATGACGGGTATATATTGACAATATATATGTGATCTTATTGTTTGTCTTTCTTACGATATGCAATCAGTGCCAAAATAAAAAACACTACGCTGAAAACCAAGAGCACCAAAATATGTTGCCACACGTCGGTGCTCGGCGCGTGTCCCATAATACTCAAAGCCAATTGGGCCAAGTGATGTGGTGGCAGAAACCAGGCAATAGTTTGCATAATCTCAGGAAACATTGAAATGGGTATCCATAAACCTGAGAAAAACGACACGGGCAAATAGATCAAATTAACAACTGCCGGAGCAGCATTGGATTTCAGCACTAAACCAAGTGTTAAACCAAATACGCAAAAAGGCAGTCCCCCGAACACCAACACGGTTGCGAGCGTTAGCCACTGCCATAGGGCTAATTGCACATTTGCCAGACTCCAGGCAAGCAAAAACAAACTCAATATTATGATTAGTGAAAACAGCATGGCGACCAAAATTCGCGCTAGTATTTGAGCACTGGGTGGCATGGGAGAGGCTTCTTTAATATCTAACCAGCCCTGCCCGCGTTCCACTGCCAAACCCACACCAAAGGTAAATAGGGCCGGCCCAATTACGCCAAAGGTCCCGTAGGTTGCAAGCATATAAGTGGCCGCCTGCACATTTCCATGATTAAAAATAACGCCAAAGAAAAGATAAAACATTACCGGAAACAGTATTGCTGGGATCGCAAAAGATGGGGAGCGCAGGGTTTTAAGGAGTTCATATTTTGCCTCAGTGCGATACAAATTAAACATGCGTCCTAAACTCATGGTTTGTACATTATCCATCTTATTCTCCAACCGCTTTGCGGTTTAGTTGGCTTGCATTGAGTTGGATAATGGCATCCTCCAGGTCGGCACCCGAAATACTTAAATCATAGATATCGAGGGTGAGCTTAAATAGGGCATGTAGGGTGTTGACTGGATGCCGGGACTGGACAATCGAATATTTTCCACTGATTTCAACATTTACCACGTCTGGCAGTTTGCAAAGTACCTGCGATTTAACCTTGCTAATAAATCGCAGAATTTTATGATCAACACTTGCTTTGATTTCTTCGCTACTTCCTTGTTTGACGATCTGACCTTGATTGAGCACCAAAATGCGATCGGCCAGATGTTCAGCTTCCTGCATATAGTGTGTAGTCAGCACAATGCTTGCGCCCGCTTTTTTCAAATCACCAACCGCCTGCCATAGTCGCTGCCTTGATTCTAAATCCATGCCTGCACTTGGTTCATCCAAAAACAATAGTTTAGGGTTACCGCAAATACTCAAGGCAAATAATAGCCGTTGTTTCTCACCACCTGACAACTTTCGGGAATATCTGTTTTGCATGTTCTCCAAACCCGAATATGCCAGCACTTGCTGATAATCCATCGGGCATGGGTAGTAACTTTGGAATAATTGAATATGTTCTTTAATTTTTAATGTTTCGGGAAAGCTGGCTACTTGTAACATTGCCCCAGTATTGCGTTTGACCGCTATGGATCCGGGCTCAGACGAAAAAAGCTGCACCTCACCAGCTTGAATAGCGAGTCTGCCAAGCATGACATTAATAAGAGTGGTTTTACCTGCGCCATTAGCGCCGAGGATTGCCAGCACCTCGCCTCGCTTAATGTCTAAGGAAATATTATTTAGTGCTAACGATCCAGAATACGACTTCGACACGTTTCTAAGAGTCGCTATAACGTCTTTGCTTTCGCTTTCGCTTTCGCTTTTCATGGTGACCATCTCTTATGTAATTGCTGAACTACTAACAGGAACAAATGCCATGTTAGAGCCATATAACGTCAATTACATGTGACAGAAGTCACGTTTTTCATTTATACCCTTCATCCTTGAAACTGCATGATTGTTGGCTACACTCAATCGCCCCATTCACTTAGCGGACCAAGCTCACGGGGTCTCATTCATTTGTCGCTTCCATTCAATTCCAATGATTTGGGTAAAGATAATCAACTTAAGCTACTGAGCTATTGATACCCTCTACCGTTATGCTTTAACCCTGCACCGATCAATATGGCGGCTAAAATCTTCGTCACACGTTCAAGTTTTTGCATAATAACGAGGCGCTAGAAAAAGCTCAGGTGTAAACATCACGTCTTGCTCCTACCTGTCTCAAATTTTTAAAAAGCCACCGAAAATTGAGATCCGATAATGTTGAGGAAAATGTCCAGTAAAGTGTGACATTACAGTGTAGCCAACATTGTTTGTGCATCGCTCACTTCGAATTTACCTGGCTGTTCTACGTTCAGTGCTTTCACCACAGTATCTTCAACCAATATCGCATAACGAGTTGAACGTACTCCACCAAACGTACCCGTTTCTTTGTCCAAACCAATCGCCCGGGTAAACTCTGCACCGCCGTCAGCCAACATCATAATATGTTCGGCGTTTTGTATTTGCCCCCATGCCTCCATAACAAATGCATCGTTGACCGATAAACAAATTATGCTATCTATATCTTTGTTGGCAAATTCGTCAGCCAGAGCGATATAACCGGGCAAATGAGCATTGGAACAGGTAGGGGTGTAGGCGCCTGGTACAGCAAATAACACAACTTTTTTACCTGTAAAAATATCCGCTGTAGTTGGATTCGTGTTTTTACCATTCTGACGCAAACTAAAGGTCACTTGGGGTAAGGTATCGCCTATTTTAATCATTATCTTCTCCATTAAGAGTTAAGTAACTTAGTCACAGGATTTTGGGCTGCAGTAAATCCCACTTATTGCCATAGAGATCAAAAAACACAATAACCGTGGCGTACACTTCTTCTCTGGGTTGTGATTCTAAAAACTCCACTCCGGCTACTTGCATCTTGTGATAGTCAGTCCAAAAGTCGTCAGTTTGTAAAAAAAGAAACACCCCGTCACCGGCTTGCTTGCCAACCAAATTTCTTTGCTCGACACTCGCTTTACATAAGACCAAAGCCGTGTTGTTAGCCGCGTTTTTTACAGCTGATATTCTTACCCATCGTTGCTCATTAGTAACTGGCACATCACATAACAGAGCAAAGCCAAGTTTGTTGACATAAAAATCGATAGCCTCATCATAATCGTTTACTAACAAACTAATGTTACTAATTATTTTTGTCATATCAGCTTCCTTTAAATGATTTTCAAATACACATCAAAACGATGCTTTTTACTCACAATCGACATGTCTGGTTTTTGTTCATTTAAATACCCTGCGTTTTCGGGGCGCTTAACCACCACACGTTTTTTAGCCAGAACCAAGGCGGGTTTAAGTAATAAATCGGCATCTTCGTCTGGTCCTAATAATTGTTGAAACAGGCGCATTTCTTTTTTCACCAAAGCACTTTTTTTGCGATGGGGAAACATCGGATCAAGGTAGATCACATCCGGCTGTTCATAATGCCATGTTGATAATAATTGATAACTTATGCCGTGAAATAGACGCATGCGCTGGGGCACCCAGTTGCTCAGTTCAGGATCTAGCGCGGCCCTTTTTAAACCGTCATCCAACAACGCTGCGACTACCGGTGAACGTTCAATCATGTCAACAACGCAGCCTGAATTAGCCAACACAAAAGCATCTCGGCCCAAACCTGCGGTCGCGTCTAACACACTTAAAGCAGTTTTACCTTTAAGTCCCACGGCCTTGATAATGGCTTCTTTTTTTCCGCCATGTAAACGCCTAAAGGTTAATGCATCTGAAGCAAAGTCGACTAACACGGCACCGACCTTGGGCTCATCTAATTGGCGTAATTCCAGATGGGATTCGGACTGAAGTAGTACCAGACCTGAGTCGGCTGCTGGCACATAGGGTAAATGCCATTTTTGCGCGGTTTGCCTGGCTTGATTAACGACATTCTCGCTCGCATTAGCGGCAGTCGTCACCACTAGTTGGTCATGCATGACCATAATGCTCTCTATGACCTAACCAACGATTAATAATCGCCTGAGCATTTGATGGATAACGTTCCCATAGGTGCGTAGCAATTTGTTGTATTTGCGGGATTAACTCAGCGTCTCGGATTAAATCAGCAATTTTCAAGTCGGCTAATCCGGTTTGTTTAGTGCCTAGCAGTTCTCCTGGGCCACGAATTTCCAGATCTTGTTGAGCAATATAAAAACCGTCATGGGATCTCCGCAAAACAGATAATCGCTTGCTGGCTGTTTTGGACAGCGGACTTTGATACATCAACACACAGTGACTTTCAACTGAGCCGCGCCCTACCCGTCCCCGTAATTGATGCAACTGGGCAAGCCCTAAACGCTCAGGGTTTTCTATGATCATCAAACTGGCATTAGGAACATCGACCCCAACTTCAATCACCGTAGTGGCGACCAGTAAATCGACACTTCCTTTTTTAAAGTCCTCCATTAGCTGCTGTTTTTCTTTACTTTTTAAACGCCCGTGCACCAAACCCACTGTGAGTTCTGGCAACGCAGTTCGCAGAGCGATAGCGGTATCTTCCGCAGCCTGACATTGCAACATTTCAGACTCCTCAATTAAGGTACACACCCAATAAGTTTGTCGTCCTTGTTCAATGCTCACGTTACGCACCCGCTCTATAACTTCCCCTCTGCGGGTGTCTGGCACTACAACTGTGGTTACGGGTTTGCGCCCAGGAGGCAATTCATCAATGACCGATGTGTCAAGATCTGCATAGGCAGTCATGGCTAATGTGCGCGGAATGGGAGTAGCGGTCATAATCAATTGGTGGGGAAAGGCGCCTTGTTTTTCACCCTTTTCACGTAAAGCTAGTCGCTGATGTACACCAAAACGATGTTGCTCATCGACAATCACCAAAGCTAAGGTCTTATATTCAACCGCTTCTTGAAATATTGCATGGGTTCCCAGCAGCATCTGTATTTCACCGCTAGCAAGGTCAACAAGTGTTTGCTCTCGTACCTTCCCTTTTGATTTTCCCGCTAGCCAACCAACCTTGATCCCCAAAGGCGCAAACCAAGTTTGGAAGTTAAGCAAATGCTGTTCTGCCAGCAGTTCAGTTGGAGACATCATTGCCACCTGATAACCCGCTCCTATGGCAGATAATGCTGCCATAGCTGCGACCAGAGTTTTACCAGAGCCAACGTCCCCTTGTATCAAACGCATCATGGGGTGATTTTGCAGTAGATCTTTATGAATATCCTGAGTTACGCGCTGCTGAGCACCGGTTAGCTGAAACGCCAGACTGTCAGTCAAACCGGTGAGTAATTTTGCTGCGGGTTTTATTACAAAACTGGGTTGTTGGGCATTTTGCTGACGAACCTTTAAAACACTTAAATGGTGGGCCAATAACTCCTCCACAACCAGTCGTTGTTGTGCTGGATGTTTACCTTGCTCTAACAAATCCAGGGTTACATCCGGAGGAGGTCTATGCACCAAATTGAGCGACTCAACTAAACCAACTTGTTGTGGGTACAAACCATCTGGCAGTAATTCGGCCAAGCCCCCTTTCGCTAATAATGCCAGAGCTTGCTCAGTCAGGTTACGCAGGGTAATTTGTTTTATACCTTCAGTGGCAGGATAAACTGGTGTCAGAGATTCTGCCATTTTACTGGATTGGTCTGGGTTAATGGCTTTGTATTCGGGGTGCATGATCTCAAAACCGTATTTACCTGCTTTGATTTCGCCAAAACAACGAATATGCGCGCCTATCTCCAAACTGTTTTTTTGCGCCGCGCTGAAGTGAAAAAAACGTAAAGTGACCGTGCCGGTTCCGTCGCTGAGACGCACTACCAACATGCGTTTACGGCCAAACTGCACATCACAAGACATGACCTCCCCTTCAATACTTGTATGCAAATGAGGTAGCAACTCGTTAATCGGATACACTCGAGTTCTATCTTCATAACGATGGGGCAGATGGAACAACAAATCCTGAACTGTCACCAGACCCAGTTTGGTAAGTTTTTCTGCGACCTTACTGCCCACGCCCTTTAGCTCAGTGACAGGGGTATGAGCTAATCCGCGCATGAGTTTAACTGTGCCCTTAAAAAAACGATCTGTGGTGCTCCTTAATTGGCAATTTGTGCTGCGTAAAACAGAAGTTGCGGCGACACTCTTACCCGGTGATTAGGATTAACATACTGAAATTGTACTAAACCACTGGTATCAAAAATATATACAGCAGGCACCGGCAGTACGACTTTTTTAGAGCCTCCCAAAGTTACCAACTTGGCACCTAGTTTATTCCGGTATTGATTAGCGGTTTTCTCATCTAAAAAATACCCTAAACCGAAGGCTCTAATCGCATTTAAGCCATTGTCAGATAAGCGTACCACATCGAAACTCGTCCCCGTTTTTTGTGCTTGCAAGCGCTCAGGTGCTTCTGGGGAGATAGCAATAATCTGATAGCCCAAATCTATAATGCGCTGTTCTACTTCGAGCAAACCTTTCATCTGACGATTGCAATAGGGGCACCAACCACCGCGATAAAAAATCACCACGCTGGGTTTACTTTCGACCAGTCCTTTTAAACTAATATCTTTGCCAAACTCGGTTTGCACTATTACATCCGGTATAAACTGACCGTTTAATAACGGAGAGACCTGCTCAGCTGTTGCAGCGATTTTTGTTTCACTGTGAACACTAGTGCTAAAAAACAATATGACGAGAAATGACAGTAAAAAGGGTAAGATTTTTGATAACTTACTCACAATTATATCTCCGTTATAAATAGTACTCATTACCATACTACCTCAAAATTCGCGTTTCAGCGGGAATTTAAAGCCATTTACGCGGCGTTGTTCCCTTTCAAAAGGTAGATGACATTCTTTCAAGGGGTCGCCTTAAATTGAAGTCCCCGGGTAGCTCTGAATCCGTCATTTATTGAGATGATTGGGCATATAAATCTTCGGAGAATTTGCCGCGATCTGCAAGAGAATACCCAACTGAAAAACCTCAACTCGGTATTTCAGCGTATTTATAAGGAGTACTTAGCCGCCTGAACCAGTAATTCTGGTGACATACGTATTTTGTAGTTTGGGCTGACATAAGAAAATTTAACCATACCCTTTTGATCAAGAATAAATACCGCGGGTGCTGGCAACACCGCTTTGCCCGAGCCTTTATCATCCGTCAGGGTGATTCCCATTTTTGTCTCATAAAGTTTTTCTGTGATCAGAGGTAAATAAAAACCAATACCAAAACCACTAATGGCCTCTAATCCAGGATCGGAAAGCAGCTGTACGGCAAATTTGCTCTGGAGCTTTTGTTCCTGCAACTGTTCAGGAGTCTCAGGAGAAATGGCGAGGATTTGATAGCCCAATTCAGTTAATTCAAGCTCGATATCTTTCAACCCTGCTAACTGTCGGTTGCAATAAGGACACCAACCGCCTCGATAGAATATAAGCACTGTAGGTTTTTGCATGGTTAAAGCTTTAAGGCTCACGGGATCACCATCTACCGTCTGCAATGTGCTGTTGGGAATTTTTTGACCAATCAAAAGGGGTGTTACATCTTCAGCATCGTCGGCTATTTGGGTTCTGTCTAGGGCAAATGATGAAAAGCAAACACCTAGTGTAAGTGTGGCAATCAGTAACAAGTATTTCATGTAATTCTCTTTTGGTTGTTTGTTGGATGAGTAAATAAGGTATTGGTGTCCCGACGCGTGCAGTAAATATTTCACAGCATATAGCCATACTCCCTAAGCGATTAAATTAGCCAGGGGTATTTTCAAGTTTCCTATGGCCTTTTTTGGTCAATTGCATCCTCAGCCACCAGCTTTCATCCGCAACGATTTCTCCTCGTGCGTTAATATGTGGATAAGGAATATTTTTACGCTCACACATATCTTTGAACATTGGAAATCCACCTTCAAACAACATGCGCTGGCATTCTTCTTCAGATAACTGTTGTTGATCATACATCCCCGCTTGCTGCCGTTGTCGCTGGGCTTCATACAACACCAAAGCCGCGGCTACTGACACGTTCAATGATTGCACCATGCCAACCATCGGGATTACGATGTTTTTGTCGGCCAATTCAATAGCCCGACCCGTTGCCCCATGTTTTTCCTGTCCAAGAATAATTGCCGTTGGCCGGGTGTAATCAATTTCTCGAAAGTCTATGGCATCTTCGGATAGATGGGTGACCAATACCTGCATGTTTTGCTGCTTTAAATGGCTAATGGCATCTTCAATGTTCGCGTGAACATCGGTGTACACCCAGTTTTGACTACCTACGGCAGTACTTCTGCGTAGCTTGGTTTTTTTATCCCACACGGCATGCACCCGGTGTACGCCCACGGCATCACAACTGCGCACAACGGCCGACACATTGTGCGGTTTGTGTACTTCTTCCATGCACACCGTCAAACTCGGTTGACGTCTAGCAAGCAGCGTTCTAATACGCTGGTAACGTTCAATTGACATGTTAGCTTCTGCTGCCATCTGGGGTCCTCTGGTAATCCCAACTCAGATTATTTACTCGGGTAATTCCATTACACCATCTATTTCAATTTGTGCACCTTTAGGCAGGGCACTAACCTGAACTGCCGCACGGGCAGGATAGGGCAGAGTAAAATACTGGCTCATGATTTCATTTACAGTGGCAAACTTAGAAAGATCCGTTAGAAAAATATTCACTTTAACTAAATCATTACAGGTACCACCAGCAGCTTCACATACAGCCTGTAGGTTGCGAAATACTTGTTGCGCTTGCTGGGCAAAATCTTCTGACACCATCTCCATAGTTTCCGCAACTAATGGAATTTGACCCGATAAATACACAGTAGTACCGGATTTAATCGCCTGACTATATGTACCGATAGCTTGAGGCGCCCTGTCTGTATGAATGACGGACTTAGACATAATTAATTTTTCCTTATTTAATCTTTGAAAAATACGCTTTAGTGTTTTTTGGATTGACTATGGCGTGACACCTTTTGAACTTCCGGCATGCCGCGTATTCTGCGCATCACATTAGCCAGTTGCAGTCTATTTACTGTAGTTATCTCTATATCAATATAGTAAACGTTGCTCTCTTTTTCTTCAGTTTGCAGTGCAACAATATTCGAACCACAGGATGCCACAGTATTGGTTAGGGTCGCTAATGTACCCTGATGATTAATTAGCTCGATACGCAAAGTGGCACGAAAGTCACCATTTGGCTCATCGTCCCACTGCATTACCATAATACGCTGCGGTTCTTCTTTACTCAGTTTACGGATATTACTGCAACCAGTTTGATGGATAACCATGCCGCGCCCTGGACTTAGGACGGCTACGATCTCGTCACCTGGAATTGGGTGGCAACATCGAGAATAAGAAACTAAAAGACCTTCTGTGCCTTTGATAGCGACTTTTCGGTTTTTATCCGGTATTTCTGTTAGCTCACCTAATAAGCGTCTTCCAACAATGGCGCTTAACTCGTTGCCAAGGCCAATATCAGTCAACAATGCAGAGAAATTCTCGTGTTTGGTTTCCTGCACGACACGATCAATGTCTTGCTGCGGAATATCGTCTAACTTAGTGGTTCCCAGCGCATGACGCAATAATCGATTACCCATCACAATTGCCTCTTCTGAGCGCTGTTTCTTCAGATATTGGCGGATATGGGTTCGCGCACGTGCGCTCACCACAAAATTAAGCCAGTTAGCATTAGGTTTAGCTCTGGGAGACGTAATAATTTCGACTGTCTGTCCATTTTCTAGAGGTTTGCTCAGGGAGAAATTTCGTCTTTCAACTTTTACCCCTACACAGGAATTCCCCACGTCGGTATGCACTGCGTATGCAAAATCTACTGCGGTAGCGTCCATTGGCAACTCGATAATTCGACCATCTGGAGTAAACACATAAATTTCATCTGGAAATAGATCGGTTTTGACATTTTCAATAAATTCAAAAGATGAGCTGGCGCTTTGTTGCAACTCAATCAGTGATTGCATCCATTTATGCGCCCTAACTTGTGCTGTCGTGTCGTTGTTATCAACGTCATCTTTATATACCCAATGGGCAGCTACCCCCTTGTCGGCCATTTGGTCCATGCCATCGGTACGTATTTGGATCTCAACCGGAATGCCATGAGGGCCGATAAGCGAAGTATGCAGGGACTGGTAACCATTGGTGCGCGGTATGGCGATATAGTCTTTAAAGCGGCTCTCTATGGGTTTATATAAACCATGCATTGCACCTAGTGCTCGATAACAATGATCAACACTGTCAACCACGACTCTAAAAGCGTAAATGTCCATCACTTCATTGAACATCAATTCCTTATTTTTCATCTTGTGATAAATCGAATAAAGATGCTTTTCGCGTCCGGTTGTGACCGCATTAATTTTCAAAGCAGCAAGACGTGTTTCTACTTCCTTACGGGTATTTTCGATGATTTCTTTACGATTTCCACGTGCTTGTTTCACCGCCCCTTTAAGCGCTCGATAACGCATGGGATACATCGCTAGAAAACCTAAATCTTCCAACTCATTTTTAATTTCATGAATACCTAATCGATGAGCAATAGGCGCGTATATTTCGAGGGTTTCTCTGGCGATCCGTCGACGCTTATCAGGCCGCAATGACCCCAATGTGCGCATATTGTGAGTGCGGTCGGCAAGTTTGATCAGAATCACCCGAATGTCCTTGACCATTGCCATCATCATTTTACGAAAATTTTCTGCCTGGGCTTCTTGTTTGTTACTGAAGTGGATTTTGTCCAGCTTGCTCACGCCTTCAACTAGCTCACCGACGATCGAACCGAATTCTTCACTAAGATCTTCTTTACTATGATGAGTATCTTCAATGACATCATGTAGTAAAGCCGCCATTAAAGTTTCGTGATCGAGATTCATATCGGCCAAAATACCGGCCACAGCTACTGGATGGGTAATGTATGGATCGCCGCTCGAACGCATTTGCCCACTGTGAGCATTACGGGCAACCACAAACGCGCGCTCAGTTTCTGCTACCTTCTCAGGGGGCAGATAAGCTTCTAGTTTTTGTTTTAAACCCTCAAAAAGATACACGTTGTACGCTATTTTCGACTAGTGGATTACTTAAGAATACGGGTAAATTGGCAGGAAGCCAACGGCTAAAAATCAGATAGATCAAAAGCCGTTAGAAAGGAGGTATTTTACTGTTCTGAAAGGATGCTAGTTACAGAGGCAAACTCAGCGCGATCTTGCTCATGTTGATCGCGAATGTCACCCGCTTCAATTGTTGCTGCAGTCACGAAACCTTGCTCTATTTCTCGCAATGCCAAGACTGTAGGCTTATCAGTTCCGGCCGGAACGTGCGGCTCTTTGCCTTCAATCGCAAGCTGGCGAGCACGACGTGCGGCAACCAATACCAAGTCAAAACGATTGCCAATTTTATTTACAGCATCTTCAACTGTTACGCGAGCCATTATGATCTCCGTCGGGTGTTATATGAAAAAAGGTCGCGTAGTTTACTTGTAATCTGTCTGATAGCAAAGATCTTTAATGATATTAGGCTAATTTTCCGACAATAAATCATCAAACAGGCTCTGATGGCGGATTACCTGCTTTTCTTTCCGTAGGCGACGACCAATAACAATCGCGTCAAGTTCAGCTAAGGCCGCATCAAAATTGTCATTAACCACGATAAAATCAAACTCGTGATAATGTGATATTTCCGCTACCGCTTTGGTCATGCGCTGAGCAATCACAGGCGCTGAATCTTGCCCTCTTTCGGTTAAACGGCGTTGTAGCTCTTGCCTGGAGGGCGGAGCAACAAATATGGTCGCAGTATCAGGAATTTGCGCTTTGACCTGTCTAGCACCTTGCCAGTCAATATCTAAAAACACATCAACGCCCTGACGCAGAGTTTGTTCAATAACAACTTTTGAAGTGCCGTAGAAATTACCGAATACTTCTGCCCACTCAAAAAACGCATCTTGGGCTATAAGGGCTTGAAATTCCTCTCGCTCAACAAAATGATAATGTAAGCCTTCAATTTCACCCGTTCTGGGAGCACGAGTGGTGTGAGATACGGACACCTGCATGGCGTTATTATGAACGTTAGTGTCCTGGTGTTTTTCTAGCAGTGCTTTTATTAGGCTTGATTTACCTGCACCGGATGGTGCCGCGAGTATAAATAAGTTACCGAGTGTTTGTGCCATATCTTTTTATATATATTCTTTTGATTGAGTTAAGGTTAGATAAAATAAGTGTTGCCGTTGTCAGGCAATGTTAGCATATCCGTATTAGATGCTCATTGGGTGATTTTGTTTCATCCACCACAGCTGAACTTGTGAGGTAACATGAACGATAGTCAGTATCATCAAATGGTTGATGATGTATTAATAACATTGGAAGAAATGTTAGATGAATGCGAAGTGGATATCGATTATGAATCCGCCAGTAGTATCTTAACTTTGACATTTGAAAATGGCTCGAAAATCATTATTAATAAACAACCCCCTTTACATCAAATATGGGTGGCTACTAAATTTAACGGGCACCATTTCAATTTCCAGAATGATGTTTGGATAGACGAACGAACCGGTGTGGAATTTTGGTCTTTCATTAACGAAGCCGCCAGTAAACAGGCCGAACAGGCCGTTTCATTGATCCGCCCAGAATAATAACTAATTACACGAGACCTATCTGATGAGTGAACACAGCCTACCTTATGTTGAAGTGGAACCTAAACTTCCTGCTACGGCAGTGGTTATTTGGTTACATGGTTTGGGTGATTCCGGCAACGGCTTTGCCCCCATTGTACCGGAGCTAAAAATTCCTGATGAATTGGCTATTCGTTTTATTTTTCCCCATGCCCCCATGCGTTCTGTAACGATTAATAATGGCATGTCGATGCGTGCCTGGTATGACATAACCACCCTGGATTTCAACAACAGAGCTGATAGCAAGGGTGTATACGAATCCGCCGCATTAGTAGAAGAACTGATTGAAAACGAAATTGCCAGGGGCATTCCTGCTCACCGAATCGTACTTGCTGGTTTTTCTCAAGGCGGTGTAATCGCCCTGCATTTGGGTACTCGTATCAACAAGAAACTCGCTGGCATTATGTCGTTATCATCATATATGGCTGAAGCTGAGACCCTAACTAGCCAGGCTAATGATGCCAATCGCAGCACGCCTATTTTGGTTGCCCATGGTCAGCAAGACGATGTAGTACCAATGTTTCTCGGCAATGCAGCATACAAAGTGCTGGAACAGAATGGCTATCCCGTAGAGTGGCGAGAGTATGCAATGCAGCATAATGTTTGTATGCAGGAACTGAATGATATCTCCGCATGGTTGCAGCAAAGGCTAGGATAAAAACAGTTATCGCTTGGGCTGTGATAAAAATGTGATGAAATATTCTGCTGGGTAACTCGGTTTATACACTAGTTACTTTTAAACACACTTTTCAGCGAGAATTTAAACTATGAAATTACAACTGATTCAATGGAGAACCATGAAACTACTTAAGATTATCAGCGCATTTACTTTGCTGCTGCTCGCTTCGACGGCGTTTGCTGCTGATCCCATTGAAACCGGCACATTTAATAATAATGCTATATACGGATATGACACAGTCGCCTATTTCACCGAAAATAAGGCAGTAAAAGGCAACAAGAAGATTAATTTTGAATGGCGCGGTGCACTGTGGCATTTCGCCAGTAAAGCACATCGTGACATGTTTGTTGCTGATCCAGAGAAATACGCACCACAGTATGGTGGCTATTGCGCCTACGCCATGTCAGATGGCCGTTTGGTTGGAATCGATGAAGACGCATTTACCATCCATGAAGGTAAGCTTTATCTTAATTACAGCAACAGTGTCATGAAAGAATGGCGTGCAGAAATGGCCAAGTATATCGCAGAGGCGGATCTTCTTTATCCTACGCTCGTAGATTTACCAGAAAACTAGGGATCAAAATAGTTGGCGACAGCCCCCTGTCGTCACGCTATACCCATGCTAACATTGAGTCTCGTGTAAATAAATTAACCGCGATATCGTGGTCACTTTCAACGAGTAAGATATGCCCAACATTAGCCCATCTGAAAACTCAACATTCATTCGCCAAGCTTATAGCAGCGAGGCACAACTAATCAGTCAACTGGCGCTGCGATCCAAAGGGCATTGGGGCTATGATCAAGAGTTTTTGCGCCAATGTACCGTGGAGTTGAGTTACACCCCAGAGCAACTTAGCTCTCCCCGATTTTATTTCGCGGTCGCCGAAAATAATACACAAATAGTGGGCTTTTACGGGCTGAATCTTTGCGAGAATAGCACAACTGAACTAGAAGCCTTATTTGTCGAACCTGCTTCTATTGGCCTTGGAATAGGAAAAATGTTGTTAAGCGATGCGCTCCACACCCTAAAACAACGTGGCGCCGAAAAATTACTGATCCAGGGGGACCCCAATGCCACTGAATTTTACCAGCGCAACGGTGGAAAATTAATCGGACAGTTGGCCTCCCACAGTATTCCCGGACGCAACTTGCCTTTATTCGAAATAAACGTTTAACAATATTGGCGAATTTAGTCTGCTTTTTCAGGCGTAGACATGCAATATCAAAGCATTTTTCTGATAACATTAACTCACTTAGTTTTGGTAAATTAATATTGGAAATGTAATGTCAGATCGGGTCATTCGTATCGCAACCCGCAAGAGCGCTTTAGCCTTGTGGCAGGCCGAATATGTGAAAACTAAATTACTCCTTGCTCATCCAGATATCTCCGTCGAGTTAGTTCCTATGAGTACACAGGGTGATAAAATTCTCGATACTCCATTGGCAAAAATTGGTGGTAAGGGTCTCTTTATTAAGGAACTTGAAGTGGCCATGAGCGAAGGAAGAGCCGACATTGCCGTGCATTCTATGAAAGATGTTCCGGTTGATTTTCCAGCCGGTTTTGCTCTGCACGCGATCTGTGAACGGGAAAATCCCTTCGATGCATTTGTCTCTAACACCTATGACAACATTGACGCATTGCCTCAAGGAGCCATAGTTGGAACATCCAGCCTACGCCGTCAATGTCAGATTCGCAGTGCTCGTCCGGATCTTGAGATCCGCGATTTGCGCGGTAATGTTAACACTCGTTTAGGGAAACTAGATGATGGCTTATATGATGCGATCATCCTCGCCGCTGCGGGTTTAATTCGCCTTAATATGCACTCTCGAATCAAAGATTACCTCGAACCTGAATTTTCACTACCCGCAGTAGGTCAAGGTGCTGTAGGAATAGAATGTCGTAGTGATGACCTTGAGTTGGTCGCATTATTAACTCCTTTAAACCATACTGAAACTTATATTAGAGTCATAGCCGAGCGCGCCCTCAATGCCAAATTAAACGGGGGTTGTCAGGTGCCTATCGGGAGTTTTGCTGAGCTCGATGGCGAACAGCTTGTACTGCGTGGAATGGTAGGTTCGCCAGACGGTAGCAAACTTATTCATGCTCAACATAGCGGTCACATAAAGGATGCTGAAGCTATTGGAGTTTTAGTAGCAGAACAACTCCTCGAACAAGGAGCAGGTGCAATACTCAGTGCATTATATACCCCTGCTACATCATAATGACGCATTATGAGGTGACATGAGTATAAACAGATCAGGACCAGTGAAATTTCTGCTACTAAGACCACAAGCAAAATATCAAAAGAGTAGCCAGCGATTTTTACAAGCGGGATTAAACACAGTCGGTTTGGGCTTAATTGATACGGTAACCGATCAACAAGCACTGTCGCAACTTGCAATAAAAATTGGCAACTTAGATCCAGACAGCATGCTGATTGTAACCAGTACCGTCGCTGCAGAGCTTATCACTCAGGGCAATTATCAGTGGCCAGATGAAATCAAAATATTTGCAGTAGGCAACAGCACCGGCCAAATATTAGCGAACAATGGTTTTAAGCCAATCATTCCAGACCAGGCAAGTACTGAAGGATTATTGGCCTTACCAGAACTCAATCAGGTACAGCAGAAAAAGATAATCGTGATTAAAGGTCATGGTGGGCGCAAAGATTTAATCGAACAATTGTGTCAACGACAGGCAAAGGTTGAGCAATGGCAATTATATAAACGCGTAAGCGTGTCGACGCCTAATTGCACAGAAGATTGGCAAGCAGAGCAAATTAATTGCATTATTGCCACCAGTGGTGAGTTAATAGAAGCAGCCTTTGAACATTTTGATTCTAACTGGCTGCAGACAGTTAGTTGGATTGTAGTAAGCAAGCGCACCGCAGATATGGCGGCTAAGCTTGGTATAGACCGAGTTTTTATTAGTAGTGATGCAAGTGATGACGCACTGATCAGATGCGCGAAACACATTAGCGAACGCGCATAATAATTTTTGGAGCAACAAATGGCAGAAAATCAGGACAATTCAACTAAGTCAGATGAGCGAAAATTGGCTGAGCTTGAAAAACAATTAAACGACAAAGCTGCTGAAAAAAAATTGGCCGGGGAATCTGTCCCTAAAGCAAAAGCGTTAAGCGAATCTTCCCCTGCCGCTACAAGCAAAAAAGTACCGCCCAAATCAAAATCCGTTGCTGCGCCTGCAAGCACGTCGAGCACGCCCTCAAAAATTCAAAGAAATGCCGAGAAAAAGGTCAAGACAGGTCTGTTATGGCTAGTTACCTTGATCAATCTAATATTTCTGGTTCTACTTATTGGCGCGGCGTATTGGGGTTGGCAACAATGGCAAGTGCAACAACAAGAGCAACAGGTTCAGAAGCAAGAACAAGGTAGCTTTTTCACCTCGCAGCAGCAAATAATTCAGCAGGCCGTGACGGCTAGTCAATTGGCGAAAGGTGAGCTAGAAAAACAAGATCAGGCGTTTCAGTCAAGTCTTGAAAGCCTGTTAGAACAAGTACAAATAACCACCCAGCAAGCTGACGTCAATAAACGTAACTTATCAGAAGTGTCAGGCAGAAGGCCTGCCGATTGGTTGTTAGCTGAAGCGGATTACCTTGTGCGTATGGCCGGAAGAAAGTTATGGCTTGAGCATGACGAAAAAACCGCCATATTTATGCTGCAGTCAGCGGACAGTCGCTTGCAGGATTTGGATGATCCAAGTCTCCTGCCCATTCGCCAACAATTAGCAGTTGATATTCAGACCGTGCAACAGATCAACTCTGTTTCCTATAGCTCAATCGCTTTATCAATTAGTGGTTTGGTCCCCCAAGTTGATAGTCTGATACTGGCCTTTTTTAAACGCCCTGAAAACGACCAGCCAATTGGCGAAGTAAGTGAATCCCTTGATGATTGGCGCACGAATTTGTCTAATAATCTGACAGAAGTAACTAAGGACTTTTTCAGTTACAAAAAAATCAGCGCAGAAATAAAGCCCTTTATGTCAGAACAACAACAATGGTTATCTAAAGAGCAGTTGAAATTCACTCTAATGACCGCTCAAATTGCTATATTAAAAGAAGACGCTGCTTTGTATAAAGCAAGCATGCAATCTGCCTTGAACATATTGGCTGAGTATTTTGACACCCAAAATGAAGCAGTAACACGATTTAATAGCAGCCTTACTGGATTGCTAAATTCTGACGTACAGCGGGTTTATCCTGATCGTTTCATGGTGACAAATCCTTTGAAAGATTTAATTGATGATCGTCTAAACAACCGTTTTACTAACGGAGATCAATGATCATGAGCAGCTTGGTAAGAATTTTTTTCGTATTTGTTTTATTACTGATATTTCTGCTAGTCGGGGCCATGATATTTGACGACAAAGGCTACGTCTTCGTAGAATTCAGCGGCTGGGCAGTTGAAATGAATGTGATGTCTTTAGCCATATCCTTTATCCTGGTATTTACTGGGCTAATGCTCTTTAATTGGCTCCTTAAGGTCAGTATTAATGCTGCATCAGGGTCAAAGAATTGGTTAGGCACCTGGGGCCAGCGCAAGAAACAAAAAGCTTTCACAAATGGCCTGTTAGCCCTGGCTGAATGTAACTTTTTAGAAGCCCGTAAACAGCTCGTAATAATTGAAAATGATGATTTTGACGGGCTTAATTTATTAGCTGCAGCAGAGGCAGAAATACAATTAGGCGAACCAGAGCGTGCCAGAGAAAGCTGGCGTTTGGCCGCAACCTATGAGAAATCAGCTCTAGCGGCAAACTTATGCTTAATCCGCGATCACCTGCAGCAACATAAACCGAGCGAAGCATTAGGTTTGATTAACCTGCTTGACGTGAAACATCAAAACCAGCCAAACGTTTTGAGGTTATGGGCTCAGGCCTTAGGTCAGGCAGGTAAATGGCAAGAACTGAAAGACAAATTAAAGGGCTGGAAAAAAGCCCTTGGTGCGGATTATGAGCCCATTATGCAGCAGGCATCGAAAGGCAGTTTTGCAGAAATTGCCAGTAAAGAAGGCGCCTCGCAACTCAAACAGAATTGGCTCTCATTGCCCCGCGCTACCCGTAAAGATCCAGCTCAACAAGCCGCCTACGTTCAACAGCTAATTGATCAGGGCATGTATAGCGATGCCGAGCAGTCATTGGTGGAATATCAAAAAGACGGGCCACATCCTTTGCTTGTTCCTTTATTCAGACAAATCAAACTGCCCAACCCTTCGGCAGCGATTAAGAAACTCGAAAACTGGTTGAAGCAAGACGATATGAACGTGGAGTTACTATCAATTTTGGGACATTTGGCCCACCACGCTAAGGATTTTGGTCTCGCTGAAAAAGCGCTTGGAAAAGCAATAAAACTCGGTAACCAGCAACAAGATTTGTTATTAATGGCCGCAATTAAAGAATCTCAGCAACAAGAACATCAAGCTCTGCAACTTTATAAACAAAGCATTGCGCAGCAAAGTTGAGATAAATACCATCGTTATCCAGATAAAACCAAATAACAGTGGAAAAAATAGCGTAATTCTTTAGAATCAGCCCTCGCTTGTTCATTATACATAAACAAGCGCCGCTTTTATTAAGATGCACCCGTAGCTCAGCTGGATAGAGCGTCGCCCTCCGGAGGCGAAGGTCGCGCGTTCGAATCGCGCCGGGTGCACCATTTCGTACTAAGTCATCGAAGTGGAAGCTGATTTCTGAAATAACCTTATCGCAAGGTGAGTCAAACCCTGTAATTCACGCCAGTTACTTCAACATTCTCAAAGCTCCCTGATCCCCCCACTGCATGCGCCTGCATAAAACATTGCCGTTATGACTCCGTTTCAGCCCGCTCATAAAGCAGTTTCTTTTGAGAAGAAAATGGCCGAACTTTAGCAAGTGATCAACCAATCTAGGCAATTCCATTTAGTATGTGGAATAAATATCATTATAAATGCGTTCTGACGTCAAACAGTTCAGGGAAAAAGCTCATTTCTAAGGCTTTTTTGAGAAACCCAACACCAGAAGAGCCGCCAGTACCTTGTTTATTGCCTATGATCCGTTGCACGGTGTACATATGTTTGAAACGCCATTGTTGAAATGCGTCTTCGATATCGACTAATTTCTCTGCTAATTCATACAACTCAAAGTATTTATCGCATTCTTTATACACAGTGACCCATGCTTCTAGTACCGATTTATTAGCCTGGTAGGGTTGCGTAACATCACGGTTTAGCACTTCGTTGTCGATGTTAAAACCCTGTTTAGCTAACAAGTGAATGGCCTCATCGTATATGCTCTTTTGATTTAGGGTGTCGCTGAGATCTTTAAAAACGGCAGCATCATGAGCGTGCACTTTTAGCATGTTGGCATTTTTGTTACCTAGTAAAAATTCGAGTTTGCGATAACTATGAGATTGAAAACCTGATGAGTGTCCAAGGTCATCGCGAAATTTCAGATAATCACTTGGCGTCAGAGTAGAAAGGATCTGCCAAGATTGCGTAAGTTGTATAAATATATGCTTAACCCGGGAGATAACTTTAAACGCCGGTCCAAAATCCTCCTGTTGGATACATGACAGTGCCCTGCTCACTTCGTGTACCGCAAGTTTAAGCCACAACTCACTGCTTTGATGGATAATTATGAATAACATTTCGTCGTGTTGGCCAGATTGTGGTGTCTGGGCGGACAGCACTTTATCTAATTGTAGGTAATCTGCATACGACATATCTTGTTTGAAATCGGTATGGATAGCTTTTTCAATATTGCGGTAATTTTCTGCTTTTTTATCAGACATGTTTCGCTCCTATAATCCATACTTGCTTAATAGTGTATCAGCCGTTTGTTGCGACAGTTCCTCAATCGATGCATGTGAATCACTGAGTTCTTGTAACAACTGCTCATGTATTTTCCCAAGCTCAAACGCCTCGTGATAGGGGCGATGTTCAAACATTACCATCCCATATCGAGGAGTAAATCGTTCTGGAAACAATTGCTGGAGTTTAAAAGCGAAGGCTTTTTTCTTCAGGAAAGAGGGTTGGATGACGCTGTCGCGCATTTCAATATAGTTTTCAAGTGCCATATCGGCTATGGCATCCGCGTTGGGTTTACGCAGATTTGCAATATCGGCAAATATTTTCTGCCAATTCGCAGTTTCTGCATGTTTTGCATCTGGGACCAACTCCGCAATCGACTGGCAATCTTCAAACCCACAATTCATGCCTTGTCCATGGAACGGAACAATGGCGTGAGCCGCATCACCAATAATCAGCCCTTTGTCGGCATAATTCCAGGGAGCACATTTTATCGTTGCCAGACGACCTGTTGGATTAGCTGTATAAGAGCCTACCAGGTTTTCTAGATCGGGTTTGATATTGGCGAAGTACTGGTCAAAAAATGCATTAATTGAAGCATCATCATTAACTGTTGCGAAACTATTTTCCCCTTTGCTGTGCATAAACAAAGTAACGGTAAAACTGCCGTCGAGATTAGGCAGAGCAATGAGCATGAAGTTGCCCCTTGGCCAGATATGCAGGGCGTTTTTTTCAATTTTATGTTGTCCCTGCTTACCAGGAGAAATGTGTAATTCTTTGTAGCTGTGATCAAGGACGTCAACACTGAGTTGTTGGTCTTTATTGCCGCCCAGAACGGCATCACGCAACACAGAATTAGCGCCATCAGTGCCAATAATTTTACTAAACGTTACTGTCTTAGTCTGATCGCGGTGGGTTACCATTAGTTGATTCGTATTGAGATCAACAGCGGTAATTTTAGTGTCAAAATTAATGTTAACCAGACCAGTTTTTTCAGCCTCTGTTAGTAAAAAACTGTTGAGTTGGCCACGGGGAATGGAATAAATCACTTCGTGCTTTTGCTGGCCGTAAGGCTGTAACTTAGCGGGCTCACCCTCCACATGAACCATGCGGCCAACCATAGGAATGAGCATTTCATTGATTTTGGGCATCAAGCCCAGTTCTTCAAGGGGTTTGATACCGCGGTTAGCCAAAGCCAAATTTATCGAACGCCCTGCCGAAATGTCGACTCTTCGCATATCTGGGCGAGATTCAAACACCTCTACCTGATAGCCTTTTTTCGCCAGTATTAGTGACAGCAGCGAGCCAACAAGGCCTCCTCCTGCTAGAGTGATCGTTGCAGGTTTTTGATTAACTGACATGATTGGCTTCCTTATTTAAGCAAGTCTTCAGAATTCTGACAAAATGATAAGCATCCTGAAATTGGTTGTACAAAGGAACGGGGGCAACCCTGATAACATTAGGTTCGCGCCAATCTGTAGTTATACCCTGTGATTCAAGATCATCGTACAGAGCTTTACCGTTCAGTCCAGGTTCGTTCACCATAAGAGATAACTGGCAGCCACGTTGGGCGGGATCTTCAGGTGTTATCACTCTGATCCTTTCTCCCAATTCGGCCTTTATCAGATCCATTAAATACTGGGTTAACAACAGCGATTTTTTACGTAAAGCACTGATTCCGCCTGCGTGACGAATGGTGTCATATGAACCCCGCACTGCAGCTAACGACAAAACCGGTGGGTTGGATAGCTGCCAACCTTCGGCAGTGGGAATAGGCTTAAAGTTATTCTCCATTTTAAAACGCGTGGATTTGTCGTGTCCCCACCAACCGGCGAAGCGATTTAACTCTGGGTTTTGGGTGTGTCTTTGATGGACAAAACAGCCTGCCACAGATCCCGCACCACTATTCAGGTACTTGTAACTACACCAGCAGGCAAAATCTACCTGCCAGTCATGTAAGGCAAGTTCCACATTGCCCGCAGCATGAGCCAGATCAAAGCCGACGATGATCCCTTTTGCGTGAGCCTGTTGGGTTATGCGCTGCATGTCCAAAACCTGACCCGTGTAATACTGAACCCCAGGTAGCAGGATCAAGGCTATCTCATCACCCTGTTGTTCGATCATGTCGAACAAGTCGTCATAATTAAGCAGTTCTTCACCGCTGCGAGGCGTCCATAACAACAAGTTGTCTTCAACAGATTGATTGTGATGTTTCAACTGCGACTCAACAGCATAGTGATCCGACGGAAACGCATGATCTTCAATCAGAATTTTACTGCGTTTTCCTTTTGGCTGGTAAAAACTCACCATCATCAGATGCAGATTTGTCGTCAAAGAATTCATCATTACCACTTCTTCTGGTTTAGCTCCTACCAGATTTGCCGCCTGTTCAGAGACAAATTCATGGTAAGGCATCCACGGGTATTCTCCTTCAAAGTGGCCTTTGACGCCGCGCAGTTGCCAGGCATCCAACAACTCAATTACCGCTTCTCTGGCTAACCTTGGTTGCAGGCCCAATGAATTACCGGTGAAATAGTATTCGTCTTCACCATTGGCTTGTTTGGGAATTGAAAAGTGTTCGCGCATTGACGCTAAAGGATCTGTAGCATCCAGTTTTTGCGCGTATTGTAGGGAAGTATCAAAATTCATAGTTTCCATCTTTTGCTAAGTTTTTAAAGGTTGCTCATTGACACGTTGTGCTGAGTAGAGCACTGGACGACTAGGCGCAGCATCATTTATGAAAGCGGGCATTTGTAGATTGAGAAAATAAAATCCATCGACAATTTGTTTATTAATATAAGCCATTTCGGTGATGGTTTTGTTAATCAGGCTGTGTTGGCCCGCCTGATGGCTGCCTTCGGGCACCTGCCAAAACAGATGATGGCAGGTCATTAGCCCTTCATCATGGAGTCGGTCAATAGAAGGTAAATCGAGCAACAGGTGCTCAACACCTCTTTCATTCAGATATAACACCGCATCCCGGCTTAAAAACGCAGGTTGCTGCATTTCATTGTATACCCGTGTACATTTTCCCAAATCATTTGGAAGCGTTCTAATTACCAGGCTTGTTAACTGACAGTCATCGATATCTCTAAGTACTTTTTCAAGTTGTTTCCGGGTGACAACTTCATCTCTGTCGGTCAAATCAGGGCGATACGACTCGTCACTCGACATGCCATGTTCAGGAGAGACTGAGATCAACATACAGGGCACCAGGGGAGCAATTTCAATGTCCGCTATGCTTAGTGACAAAACACCACTGGCATCGCATATATGCGCCAGAGTTTCGGTATGGGTTCCGTTACAATGAGGGTTCAGAATTAACTGATTCACATTGCAACTGCCACCTTGTTCAGTATCTCCAATAAAACCACCCGATTGCATCGGTGTCGCCGTTGCTAGATCGGCACCAAAATGGTTTGGTTGATCCTTGTTAAATGCCATTTCAATGGCAATCGAATGTGGAAAAACTATATTGACTTGATAGGTCCCATTGGCAAGTTCGACGGTGACCATTACAGAAACTGTTCCTTTTTCAGTCCCAACCAATCCAGTGCCGTTCCGTGTAATAATTGATTTTGGATTTCTGAGGGATATCCCACAGATTCTATCAGCTTGCCGGGTTCAAGTTCGCCTAGAGGGAAAGGATAGTCAGTGCCAAGAGCTATTCGGTCAGCTCCCATTAAATCAATCAGATAATTCAGTGCCAGTTTGTCATGAACCAGTGAGTCGAGGTATATCCGTGACAAAAATTCCCTAGGGTTGATATCACAATCTACGGCACAGAGATCCGGTCGCACATTAAAGCCGTGCTCTATACGACCAATGGTTGCAGGAAAGGAGCCGCCCCCATGGGCGAACGCGACTTTCAGTTTCGGCAGTCGTTGTAACACACCGCCAAAAATCATCGAACATATGGCGAGGCTGGATTCAGCTGGCATACCGACTAACCAAGGCAACCAGTATTTAGGCATTTTTTCTTTAGCCATCATGTCCCAGGGATGAACAAAAACGGCAGCACCCAAATCTTGTGCCGCTTCGAAAATGGGAAAAAGCTGCTCGTGGTCGAGGTTCATATCATTAATGTGCGACCCGATCTGTACTCCCGCCAGACCAATATCCTTGACGCAACGTTCCAGTTCTTTTATTGCCAAATCTGGGGATTGCATAGGGATAGTACCCAGGCCGACAAATCGTTTCGGATGATCATTAACAATTCCAGCTATGTGGTCATTTAGCAGCATCGACAAATCCAGAGCATGTGCTGGTTTTGCCCAATAACTAAACATGACAGGAACCGTGGATAAGACCTGTACATCAACCTTGTGTTGTTTGCAGTCATGTAAGCGAGCACTTGGATCCCAACAGTTTTCTTCAATTTCCCGGAAGAATTTGTCATCCATCATCATTCTGGCACAACCACACCCTGTATGTTCAAGGCTAACGAAGCCGCCATAACCGTATTTTTCCCGCAAGTTAGGCCAGGTCTTGGGAAGAATATGGGTATGAATATCTATTTTTAACATGCGTCATTTACCCTTTGCTGGTAATAGTACCGCATCGCGAGCAGGTACAATTGTCAGGGTTATCGTAGAAATTTTTAAACACAACAGGCAAATCGGTTTCAATATTTTCCAAGGTGAACTGCTCTTTATACAAGGGGTGCTGGCAAGCTGGGCAGAACCACAATAAGGCATCTTCCTGTCCTGGCAGACGCTTCTGCTCCACTACCATTCCTATGCTGTCTGGCATGCGTTGCGGTGAGTGCAAAACTTTGCCCGGGAGCATAAATATCTCTCCAGCTTTGATTGGAATGTCTTTGAATTCACCGTTATCGATGACTTTAAGCACCATTTCCCCTTCCAACTGATAAAACAACTCGGGTGTTTCGTTATAGTGGTAATCCGTGCGGTTATTCGGTCCACCCACCACCATGACGATGTAATCATCTTGTTCAAATATCTGTTTGTTACACACCGGGGGTTTTAATCTTTCCCGATGTTCTTCAATCCAAGCTTGTAAATTAAAAGGTAAAGCAAATGTTGACATGAGTCACTCCTTTAGCTGTTTGGCTTGAGTGCGGCGATACACTTCAGTTCGATAGCAATTGGGGTTGGGAGTTTGTTGATTTCAACTGTTGTCCGGCAAGGTTGGTTGTCAGCAAAATATTCTGCATAAACACGATTATAGATAACGAAATCGTCGTCCATGTTGGTAAGGAAAACGGTGACATCAATTAAATCCATCCAACTTGCATTTGATGCTTCAAGAATGGCTCGAACGTTTTGAAATACCGAGTGGCACTGCGCTTCGATGTCGTAAGAGATGATCTTGCCGTCGTCATCTAACTCCACACCTGGGATCTGTTTAGTGCCTGCTTTTCTGGGGCCAACACCTGACAAAAAGAGTAGGTTTCCCACCTGACGGGCGTGAGGATATAAGCCTACTGGTAAGGGTGCGTTATCCGTATTAAATGTATTTTCTTGCTTGCTCATTTGTTGTTCCTGACATCAATTGAACGATTGAATTATTTTGCAACACCTGTAAAGAAAGGATTCGAATGTTGTGTGCAAAAGACCCGTATATTTACCTATAAACTAATCTGATTCTCAGCAGAATAGGCAGGTGTGTCCCTCCTCTAGAATAGCAGGGAACACAGGATGTGAAAGCTTAGTTCAGTACCCATTTACAGCCCAAAGGACCAGCAAATATTGCACCTGATGATTTAAATTTATGACAGATTAAGCTCATGTTTTTTATATTATTTCTTTAAGTTAATATTTTACACAGACATTTTTAGGCTCAGTAAAGAATCGCATAGCCTCTTCACCACCTTCACGACCGACCCCAGAATGACTCATGCCACCAAAAGGGGTACGCAAATCCCGCAATAGCCAACAGTTTATCCAAACTATACCCGTATTTAAGTTTTCAGATAAACGATGTGCTCTGCCAAGATTGGAGGTCCAGACTGTCGATGCCAATCCATATTGACTTTCATTGGCCAAAAATAACGCTTCTTCATCAGTGTCGAATGCTTGCAATGTAATCATCGGTCCAAAAATCTCCTGTTGATTGCAACTTGCTGTATTGGCTAAGCCTTCAACAATTGTGGCTTGCAAAAAATAGCCGTTCTGGCAACGTCCTGGTAGATTAACTTGTTCTCCACCCGCCAACACGGTCCCTCCCTCTTTACGAGCAAGATCTATGAACTGCTTAACCTTTTCCATATGCGCTTTAGACACAATCGCGCCCATTTGTGTTTGTGCTAATTGTGGATCACCGGGCTGCAGCTGATTGGCTCTGGTTATCAAAGCCTGTTTGAATTTCTCGTAAATGGGGCGTTCAATATAAAGCCTAGATGCACATAAACAAATTTGCCCCTGATTGGCAAAACTTGCCTTGAAAACTTCATCCACTGTTTGCTCAAAGTCACAGTCGGCGAAGACTAAAGCAGGGTTCTTACCACCTAATTCCAGGGATAATTTCTTGAACTTCGGTGCAAGTTGACTGGCAATAGCAGCGCCGGTAGCTGTGCCACCGGTAAATGACACTGCTTTGACCTTTTCGTGATTACATAAAGCCTGTCCTGCACTAATGCCGGTGCCATGAATTATGTTTAATACTCCTGGAGGCAAACCCGCTTCGAGACAAATTTCACCTAACATTGCTGCGGTTTTTGGGGTTATCTCTGAGGGCTTGGCAATGACACAATTTCCGGCAGCAAGTGCGGGGGCAATCTTCCAGGTGAACAAATATAGAGGTAAATTCCACGGCGAAATACAAGCGACGATTCCCAGTGGTTGGCGCAGCGTATAATTAACTGCTGTGTTTGCCATATTGTGTGATTCACTGGCAAATTGCGAGCAGGCATGAGCAAAAAATTTGAAATTACTGGCCGCCCTTGGAATATCCACATTCGTTGCCAGCGAAACCGGCTTACCATTGTCAGTGGATTCGGCAATGGCCAATTCAGCAAGTCGCGCCTCAATACCTTTGGCAATGGCGTACAGATAATCTGCACGTTGCTCTGATGGCATTGCCTTCCAAGCAGGAAGGGCCAGTTCTGCCGCTTTTACTGCCAAAGCGACATCGGTTACATCACTATTAGGGACTTTGCCATAAATAAGCCCTGTTGCTGGCTCTATATTATCAATATATTGCCCATTTACTGGTGGGCAATATTGACCATCGATAAAATTAGCTAATATATCCATAGCCATAATCTACAAACTTCCCGTTCTGCCGCCATCTACAGGTAGGTTTATCCCTGTAATGTAGCCTGCTGACGGGGAAGCCAAAAATGCGGTAGCTGCGGCAAACTCCTCAGGCTTTGCGAAACGCCGCATTGGGATCTGCGCCTTTTCATTTTCCGTTGCCTGCTCTATTGAAATGGACTGCTTTTTCGCTTTATTGGCGATAATTGCGTCGAGTCGACCGGTAGCGGTTGCACCCGGTAGAACATTATTGACCGTTATCCCAAAAGGCCCAAGTTCATACGCCAAGGTTTTTGCCCAACTGGCGACCGCACCGCGAATAGTGTTAGACACGCCTAAGCCAGGTAGAGGTTGTTTGACCGAGGTAGAAATAACATTAATTATTCTACCATACTGATTTGCTTTCATTGCCGGGATCAATGCCTGTACCAAGTGGTGATTGGAGACCAAATGAAGGTTAAACGCATCGATAAAAGCCTGACTGTCGGCAGTACTAGCAGGTCCAGGTGCGGGACCACCGGTATTATTAATTAGAATATCAAAGCCTCCCGTTTCTGAAATATGACCATTGACAGCAGCTTTAACTTGTTCTGGCTTGGAAAAATCTGCCGTCAAGACATGGTGTAATTGTCCGCTTGTTGTATCTAGTTCAGCTTTAACCGATTCGAGGCTTGTGTGGTTTCGAGAAAACAAAGTAATACTTGCCCCAAGCTGGGCCAACTCAATGGCGCAAGCTCGGCCAATTCCTTGACTACTGCCGCAAACGAGTGCTCTTTTGCCGGAAAGATTGATGTCCATTGAAGACCTTTTAATTGTTATTTTTATCTATCAGGAAGTGATTCGTTTTTACCACAATCCATTTTTTAATGTCAGTAAAACATGTAAATTATCTGCACTTCACACTGTAAACTGAGCGAAACATACTGATTCAATTAAGCGATATACTGGTATTCTTATGTACGTAAAATATTTAACATGGATCTCTTGTTAAATTGTTATCAATTCAGACCTAAAAGATCCTTATAGGAAATACTAGTACAATTATGGCTATAGCTAACTCTCCGTCCAAGCTCAGCCTACCTCAGTGCAATCCCGGTGTAACGACTGTTCTAGAATTTCTTATTCTCAAGTTTCCCGCCATAGCAAGTGAGGTGTGGCAACAACGCATGGCTGATGGCAAGGTTCATTGGCATGACGGCAGCTTAATTAGCGCGCATTCACTTTTTGCGGCCCAGCAACGGGTTTATTATTATCGGGAAGTTGACAGTGAGCCTGTCATTCCTTTTGCAGAAAAAATTATTTTTCAGGACGAATTGATCTTGGTGGCGTACAAACCGCATTTTTTACCCGTGATGCCAGGTGGTGAATATGTTGAAGAATGCTTGCAAAATCGCTTGCGTAATAAAAGCGGCAATCAAGAACTGCAAGCAGTGCATCGTATCGATAAAGCCACTGCAGGCTTGGTAATGTTTTCGGTATACCCTAATTCACGTCAGCATTACCATCGTCTGTTTGAAACACATCAAGTCAACAAGACCTATCAGGCCATTGCCAGCACGATTAACAATCCTGTTATGAATAACCAGCAATGGGAGATTAAAAACCGTTTGGAGAAAACCGAACTAAGATTTTTAATGCATATTGTCGAAGGACTGGCCAACAGTCATTCCCGCATTCGTTGTCTGCAACGTTCAGCCGACAAAGCCTTATTTGAGCTAAACCCAATAACAGGCAAGACCCACCAACTGCGCCTGCATATGCAGAGCCTTGGCTTGCCGTTATTAAACGATACGTACTATCCAGAGTTACGGCCAAGTAAGCCAGGTGATTACAGCAAACCTTTGCAACTATTAGCACAAAAACTGCAGTTTATTGACCCCATAACACAACAAGCAAGATGCTTTTCTAGCAATACCGAACTCAGCCTAGACTAATCGGCACACACTTGATGTGCCGTCATTGTTTGGTAAAATACCCTGCTGACACCACACAGGTAATTAGATCATGACGCAAACCTGCGCCGACTCCCTTATTGTACTTGATTTTGAAACCACTGGACTTTCACCTGGCATGGGAGATAGAGCCATCGAAATAGGTGCTGTTCGTCTTGAAAATGGGAATGTGGTTGATCGTTTTCAAGCACTAATGAATCCAGGAAAACGTGTCAGTGCTTTTATTGAAGACTACACCGGTATCACTAATCGTATGTTAAGCCAAGCTGCTCCCTGTAATGAAGTCATGGATGAGTTTGCCAACTTTATGGGTGACAGTAACCTTGTTGCCCATAATGCGTCGTTTGACAAACGTTTTTTGGATGCGGAATTAGGTCGAATTTCCCGTTCATATGGTGGTAACTTTGCTTGTTCTTTACTCGTCGCGAGACGTCTATATCAACAAGCGTCTAATCATAAATTAGGTACGCTAATAGCCTATAAAAACATTCCGTCAGAGGGTGGCTTTCACAGGGCCTTGTTCGACTCAGAAATGACCGCGAAATTATGGATGACCATGCTAGAAGATATTTCCCAAATAATAACGGGGGAAGAAGTACCGTTTACATTAATTCAAAAGCTAGCTAAAACACCAAAGAATGCAGTGAATAAATTACTGCAAGCACAGTAATTGCTTGATTGAATTCAAGAGTGACGTTTATTTAATCTCCCCATCAATTTTTTCACATCATTGTAGTTACTAAGACAAATTAACCGGACAGGCATTATTGAATGGAGAATTCCCAACTGTATCGATAAAATCGCCTTTCATCTTCCCTTGCTGCATGCTCTTTCCTAAATGGTTAACATCTAACAATGTAAAATTTGACGACGTTTTTGAAGTGTTTGCACTGCTGTAAAATCGACGAAGACACGTTCTATAATTTTTCTTTCTTCTGGCCTTAAAAAGTCTTCTTCATCGCGTGGGTAATGAGGTCCGTCTCCTTCAAAATTAAGCGGGTAAATGTGGAAAGTCCAACACTTATGAGAAAGCGGGAAGATCATTCCCGCTCATTTGTCACCTTATTAAAAGATAGCCCTCGTTAATAAATCTTCTAGCAAGTTGATAACACTCCAAAAGTAACCATCGGTGTTCTTAGCTTCGATTTTAAGTTTCGCTAGTGCTTTTTCATCTATCCATTGACCATTTTTGATCACCGCTGCAGGATTTCTAAGTGCTTGAATATCCTCAAGGGGGTTTTGAGTGACGAGGACCAAATCGGCTGTTTTTCCTATCTCGACACTGCCATACTGGCTGTCTATTTTCAGTGCCTGTGCGGCATTGATGGTAGCCGCTTTAAGTACTCCAAAATCAGATAATCCAGATTGTTTCAACAAATACATTTCATTATGCGTAGCAACTCCCGGTATGGTGTACATTGTCCCCGCATCAGAGCCTACCAATAGTTTTATCTTATGGTCATTGAGGACATTCACTATTTCGAACAGAAATTTCAACTCTTTTGAATGGTAATCACTTTGTTGTTTTTCATCTTGCAACCAACGGGCAACGCTAAACTCGCTTTCAATATCCAAATGGAGGGGATTTAAAAAGTCTAGGTCCAAACTGTTAATGAAGGTTTGTTTACCATTACTTAGCTGAGTTAAGTGCTTGAAAGTTTCTAACGTGGGAACAATCGGCACATTCAACGCTTTGAGTTGTAGCGCAATAGTTTGTAACTTTTCATAGTCAAATTGATAATTTAATGGGCCTTGAAAGATGTCTTCAACATGCTCTAATGATTGCAAGCCCTCCAAGTATTCCCAATCAGAGCCTTTTGGAGAATGAGGTCCATGCTTTGCTACGGCAATATCAAGTTTTCTGGCTTCATCAATAATCGCTTCAAAGATTTCGCTCTCTAAATAGCCATACACTTTTACCAAATCATAGCCATTCTCTTTTGCTTTTCTAACCTGCTCTCTACCTTCTTGGGGTGATGGTATTTTTTGATTTAGAGCGTGAGTGTCTTTTCCGGCTAAAATAGGAGAACTCAGATATAAGTTGCTACCTAGCCATTGTTCATTTTGCAGCTCCTCTCTCCATCGCAAATGCATCCTTTTTCCGTTTAAATTGCGCACGCTCGTCACACCGTATGCAAGATTAAGCATCAGATATTTTCGGTCATACAAATGCACATGCATGTCAAACAAGCCAGGCGTAACGTACGCTCCATTACCATCAATAATGCGGGCATTATCTTGCGCAGGGGACCTGGCGCCGTTGATCGCGGTTATTATTCCTTTGTTAATAACCACTTGGCGATTTTTGAGCACCTTATTTGTTTTGACCATAACGATATTTACGTTATCAATAACAAGTGCTTGTTTATTGTCGACAGGCATTAACCCTGTCGGTTGAATATAATTTAACGAAAAAATAGAGACCGCGGTTAATGCTAGTATTAGCAATATCGTGATACCGATAGTTAGTAACAGATACTTTGTTTGCTTATTAAAGAGTAGGTTTCGCATGTTTATTCTTGTGTGTAATTGAATTAACGACAATGTACACGGGGAAATGAATAAGTCGTCCCAGATCGTGATAATGCACTTTAAGAAGAAAATAGAATTACTCTATTCAATTGTTTTAATTGATTATTTTATTTCTAATCTGTTTTATAAATTGCGTTGGGGTTGTATCGGTTTCCCTTTTAAAGATTGCATTGAAGCTGGATTTTGAGTTAAAACCAACGTCAAAAGCCAAATCAAGTACGGAAATTTTATTATTAGAATTACTCAATAATTTTTCTTTTAAATCCTCAACTCTCAATTTGTTAATATAATCACAGAAACTACAATCGGCACTTTGATTAATCGCCTGTGATATTTCTCGGGTATTTAGGCCTGTCTCCGTTGCTAGATCAGTTAGTGATAATCGGGGTTTATGATGTAAAAATTTTTCTTTAATTAATTGCTCCAGACTTACGAATATTGTTTTACTTATATCCTCATCTTTTCGGTCAGGGGCTTCACAAGTTTGCTTCTCTAATTGTTCAAAAGCTGTCATTCCGTTAAACAATTTAGGGTGTCGTACTGCTTTATAAATGAGAAAACTAAACAATAATAAAATAGCTGAGTTTTCGAATAATTGTCCTGCCAAATTTAACTCATAGGAGATATAGGGTTGCAGGTTTAACCTTATTAGATCGAATCCCCCAACAACGAGAGAGGCAAGTAATACGTTCACTATCCAGAATAGTTGCAATGAATCAGCGTCAGAACGCATTGAAAAAGAGGCTTTGTGATATGCCAAAATTAAGCGTATCGACATATATGCATAAACCAGCTGACTTAAGGTGCCTGACGCAATTACCAGTTGATGCCAATGTGTGAATGGCAAAGCAATTAACATAGGAAAAAGATGAATGAAGCGCTTTTGGTTTATTTGCTTTTCGGGATAAATTAATTGATAAACAAACAGGTAAAACAAAGGCCCTTTGCCGAGCAGAAAAATAGGGGTGACAAGATGCAGTTCTCTGGTATTTGCTAACTCTTCAGTTAAATTAAATAGCATCGAACAAGCGGCAAGTATTAATAAGTAGCACAAGCCACGATAGCGAGTATTTTTCCAAATGAGAAAGACACCGAATATCATCTGAAAAACAAAGATAAATTGCACAATGTTTGTTGGTTGCATTTGCATTGTAGTGATCACTAAGGGCGTTTATCCAGAAATACTCGGAAGTC